>CAXTPX010000571.1:0-1157 GCA_964246005.1 uncultured Burkholderiaceae bacterium
CGGTGTCGTTGCCGACCAGGGCCGCTTCGTAGCGCGCGAACAGCGCTTCGATCTCGGCGCGCACCTCCGGAATGTCGATGTCGTTCATGTCCGGGCCAGTGTAGTCAGTCCGGCGTCCGGCAGGTCGCGACGCCGGCAGCCTCGAGCGCGCGCGCAGCGGCGAGGCACAGATCCTCTCGCCACGGTGCCGCGATCAGCTGCACGCCGATCGGCAGTCCCGCATCGGCGTGGTCGTCCGCATGCGGCCACAGCGGCACCGTGCAGACCGGCAGCCCGATGCACGAGATCGGCTGCGCCAGCATGCCCAGGCTCGCGCGCGCCGGCACCGTCCGACCATTGATCGTCAGGGTTTCGGTGCCGATCGGCGGGGCGGCGATCGGCGCAGCGGGCGCGAGCAACAGGTCGTAGCGCATGAACAGCCGCAGCGCCGCCTGCAGCGCGGCCAGGCGCACCTTCTGCGCCTCGACGACCCACGACGACGGGATCAGGCTGCCGGCGACGAGTCGATCGCGCGACAGCGGTTCGAACTCGTCGTAGCGCGACGCGAGGCGATGGCGGTGCAGCGCCCCGCCTTCCGCACCGGTGATCACGAAAGCGGCGGCACGTGCCTTCGCGGCCATCGTGAAGTCGACGCGGTCGACCGCGCCGAGGGCATCCGCGACCGTGGAGACAGCCGCTCGCGCAGGTTCGCTCGCCCAGTCGTCGAACCATCCGCAGAGCGCTGCGATGCGCGCGCCATCGGGCACTCGGGTCGAGTCCCCGACCGGCTCGACCGCACGCGGCGCACACGCATGATCGAGCGGGTCGGCGAACTGCAGCGCGTCGTAGGCGAGCGCGAGATCGTCGGCACTCGAAGCGAACGGCCCGAGGTGATCGAGGCTCTGCACGAACGGGTAGCTGCCCCGGCGCGACAGCCGTCCCCATGTCGGCTTCAGGCCGAACACGCCGCACAACGACGACGGGATGCGGATCGATCCGTTGGTGTCGGAGCCGAGCGTCAGCGGAACGAAGCCGGCCGCGACCGCCGCGGCGCTGCCGCCCGACGAGCCGCCGGCGACGCGGCTATGGTCATGCGGATTGCGCGTCGGTCCGTAGCCGGTGTTCTCGGTCGTGAAGCCGTAGGCGTGCTCGTCCATGTTGAGCACGCCGACCAGCAC
>CAXTPX010000571.1:1257-2940 GCA_964246005.1 uncultured Burkholderiaceae bacterium
AACACGACGGCCGGCTCGGCGTCGATCGGCAGCGGCTCGTCGACGAACGTCGCGGCGATCGCCTCGATGCGCGCGAACTGTTCGACGATGGCATCGACGCGGTCCGCCTCGAAGCGATAGCCGTTCGCGACCAGCGCGCTCTCCACGTAACGGCGGCGTTCGTCGTCGCGCATTGGAGGACTCAACGACGCACCTCCTGCTGGAAGATCTCCATCGAGCGCTTGCGCGCCGCGATGAAGCTCGGCGTCGACAGCGTCTCGATCGTGCGAGGACGTGCGTCGTCGTAGCGGATGATCTCGGCGACGCGTGTCGGCCGCTTGGTCAACAACAGGATGTCGTCGGCGAGATACACCGCCTCCTCGAGGTCGTGCGACACCAGCATCATCGTCGTCCCGGTCGCGATGAAGACCTCCTGCAGCTTCTCCTTGATGAACAGCGTCATCTCGAAGTCGAGCGCGGAGAACGGCTCGTCGAGGAAGATCACCTCGGGTCGCGGCGCCAGTGCCCGCATGATCGACGCGGTCTGCTGCTGGCCGCCGGACAGCTCGTACGGGTAGCGCTTCAGGTCGAACTTCACGTCGAACGAACGCTCGAGCTCGTCGATGCGCGCGGCGATGTCGCCCTTCGCCATGCGGGCGAGTTCGAGCGGGTAGCGGATGTTGTCGATCGTGCGCCGCCATGGCATCAGCGCGTCGCGATAGTTCTGGAACACGTAGCCGATGCGCGTGTCCGCGAGCGACTTGCCGTCGAACAGGATCTGACCCGCGTCGATCGGCACCAGGCCCGCGATCATGTTGATCAGCGTCGACTTGCCGCAGCCGTTCGGCCCGAACACGCTGGTGATCCTGCCCTTCGGAATGTCCAGGTCGAAGTTCTCGTAGAGCGGCCAGCCCGCGAAGTACTTGGTCAGCCCGCGAATCGTGACGTGCGTGCCGGCGGGGCCGGGCGCGAACGCCTCGGTCGGCACTTCGGCCAGCTTGGGATCGACGACAGCGTTCATCTTCCGCTCCAGTGGACGATCTTCTTCTCGGCGAAGATGAACAGGACGTTGAGCGCATAGCCGAGCGCGCCGGCAGCGAGGATCGCCGCGTACATGCTCTTCACGTTGAGCACCTGCTGCGCATCGATGATGCGGTGCCCGAGCCCGGTGTCGGAGCCGATGAACATCTCGGCCACGATGACGATCACGAGCGCCATCGACACCGCGCTGCGCAAGCCGACGAAGGTCGGCTGCAGGCTCTCCCAGATCAGCACGTCCTTGAAGGTCTGCCAGCGCGTGGCGCCCATGACCTTCGCGGCCATCACCCGCTGCTTCCTCGCGTTGATCACGCCGTAGGCACTGTTGAAGAGAACGATCAGCAAAGCGCCGAAGGCTGCGATCGCGACCTTGTTGACGTCCGACACGCCGAAGATCAGCAGGAACAGCGGGATCAACGCCGACGACGGGGTCGAGCGGAAGAAGTCGATCAGGAACTCGACCGCGCGATAGCCCTTCTCGTTCGACCCGAGCAGCACGCCGAGCGGCACGCCGATCACGGCCGCGATCAGGAAGGCTTCCACCGTGCGCAGGAAGGTCACGCCGAAGTCGGCGAGGAGCGGTCCGCCCGCGAGGCCCACGACCAGCGTCTGCAGCGTCGCCCACGGCGTCGGCAGCAGGATCGGCTTGATGAAGCCGAAGCGCAC
>CAXTPX010000572.1:0-2940 GCA_964246005.1 uncultured Burkholderiaceae bacterium
ACGTCGTGCCTGAGCGCCCGCCCGGTCACGACGAAGTGGAAGTGGATGGCGGTGAAGACCTTCGGATCGGTCGGGGCACGCTCCGCCTTCAACGTCACCGTGCAATCGCTCACGACGTGCCGCCCACGGCGAAGGATCAGCACGACGTCGTACGCGGTACATCCACCGGTGCCGGCCAACACGACTTCCATCGGCCGCGCCGCGAGGTTGCGTCCGCCGAGCGATCCGCCGTCGCCCGCCGGCGCTCCGTCCATCTCGACGACGTGGCCGCTGCCGGTGCGACCGACGAATCGCATGTCGCTGTCCTCGTCGTTCTTCGCGGGGCCGTTCCAGGCGACGGTGACTTCCATGGAGATTCCTTTTCGATCAATTCACGACTATACGATTCTCACCGTCGCGCAGCGTCGCGCCCACCTGACATCCGAACCGGGGTCGCGGAGACGGACCATCGCATAAGCTATTGAAGAAGAACACGATTTGTCTCGGCCTCGCTGAATCCGAGGATTTCTTGCTGGCATGCAACAAAAATGTTTTGCATTGCATCAACGTTGCGCTACAATCGGGCCCATGGGAGCGCAGGTGGCTTCCGCGATGTCTCCTCCACCCTCCTCCATAGGTGGATTTGCCCGGGCCTCACCGCCCGGGCATTTTTTTTCGCCCTCACGGGGCGATTGACGATCCGGGCTGCAATGCCCTATAGTCGCGGGCTTTTCGCCGTATCCGCACGGGAGAGTCCGCCAGACGAGCGGGTCAGCCGGATACGTTTCAGCTTCATTTCGAGCGGTCGAAGCGCGATGCCAGTCGCGCCGGTCGCCATTATTCGGAAATTTCCATGAAGACCTTTTCTGCCAAGCCCGCCGAGGTGACGCACGACTGGTTTGTGATCGACGCAACGGACAAGGTCCTCGGGCGTGTGGCCAGTGAAGTCGCACACCGCCTGCGTGGCAAGCACAAGCCGGAATTCACGCCGCACGTCGACACGGGTGACTTCATCGTCATCGTCAACGCTGCCAAGCTCCGCGTCACCGGCGCCAAGGCGACCGACAAGAAGTACTACCGGCATTCGGGCTACCCGGGTGGCATCTACGAGACGAACTTCGAGAAGATGCAGTCGCGCTTCCCCGGGCGTGCGCTCGAGAAGGCCGTCAAGGGCATGCTGCCCAAAGGCCCCCTCGGTTACGCGATGATCAAGAAGATGAAGGTTTACGCCGAAGCCACGCATCCGCATGCGGCGCAGCAACCGAAGCCCCTGGAGATTCGAGCATGATCGGCAATTACAACTACGGCACGGGCCGTCGCAAGAGTTCGGTCGCCCGTGTGTTCCTCAAGTCCGGTGCCGGTGCCATCGTCGTGAACGGCAAGCCGGTCGACGAATACTTCGCTCGCGAAACTGGTCGCATGATCGTGCGCCAGCCGCTCGAGCTGACGAACCATTCCGCGACGTTCGACATCATGGTCAACGTCATCGGCGGCGGCGAGTCGGGCCAGGCCGGTGCCGTGCGTCACGGCATCACGCGTGCGTTGATGGACTACGACGAGACGCTGAAGCCGGTGCTGTCGAAGGCCGGGCTGGTCACGCGCGATGCGCGCGAAGTCGAGCGGAAGAAGGTCGGCCTCCACAAGGCGCGACGTCGCAAGCAGTTCTCGAAGCGTTGATGGCTTGACGCTTCATGCCCGCTCCCGCGGGCATTCCAGGAGGCCGCGATTCGCGGCCTTTTGTTTTTGCGGGCCGCTCGCGCGGTCCTCGGTGGGCACGATCGATACGATCCGCGTCCGCCGGCTTCTGAAGGAACAGACATGATCAAGGTCGGCATCGTCGGCGGTACGGGATACACGGGCGTCGAGCTGTTACGGATCCTCGCGCAGCATCCCGAGGCCGAGCTGACGATGATCACGTCGCGGAAGGAGGCGGGGTCGCCGGTCGCCGACATGTACCCGTCGTTGCGCGGCTTCGTCGACCTGCCGTTCAGCGACACCGCGACGGCCGACCTGACGCAGTGCGACGTCGTGTTCTATGCCACGCCGCACGGCGTCGCGATGGCCGATGCGCCTCGCATGGTGGCTGCCGGCGTCCGCATCGTCGACCTCGCGGCCGACTTCCGCCTGCAGGACCCGGCCACGTTCGAGCGCTGGTACAAGCTCGCGCACACCTGTCCGGATCTGCTGGCCGAGGCGGCTTACGGCCTGCCGGAGCTCAACCGCGCTGCGATCGCGAAGGCCAGGATCGTCGCCAATCCCGGCTGCTATCCGACGACGATGCAGCTCGGCTTCGCGCCGTTGTTGCGAGGCGGCCTCGTCGATGCATCGCACCTGATCGCCGACTGCAAGTCGGGCGTGTCCGGCGCCGGCCGCAAGGCCGAGCTCGGGACTGCGTTCAGCGAAGCCAGCGACAACTTCAAGGCGTACGGCGTCACGGGCCATCGACACCATCCGGAGACGATCGAACGGCTGCAGGGGTTGAGCGACGAGCCGGTCGGCCTGCTATTCACGCCGCACCTGGTGCCGATGATCCGCGGCATGCACTCGACGCTGTACGCGCGTCTCAAGCCGGAGGCGATGGGCATCGACGTGCAGCAGCTGTACGAGGATGCGTACCGCGACGAGCCGTTCGTCGACGTGCTGCCCGCGGGCGCCCATCCCGACACGCGCTCGACCCGTGCGTCGAACATGCTGCGCATCGCGGTGCACCGGCCCGACGGTCCGGCCGGCGACACCGTCGTGTTGCTGGTCGTGCAGGACAACCTGGTCAAGGGCGCGTCGGGTCAGGCCGTGCAGTGCATGAACGCAATGTTCGGGCTGCCGGAGACGACCGGGCTGCGTCAGGTGCCGGTGCTGCCCTGAGCATCGGCCGCGGCATCCGTCGATGAAGTTCAGGCGTCTGCGCAAGCCGTCCGTCAGCGCAGCACGGATGACGGTGCGGACGCATGTTCCGCTCGGCAT
>CAXTPX010000573.1:0-2936 GCA_964246005.1 uncultured Burkholderiaceae bacterium
TGTGCGGCGATCATCGCGATCGCATCGTGGCCGCTGTACCTGCGCATCGAGTCGCGCTGCGGGGGTCATCGCGGCACGGCTTCGATCCTGACGACCGCGTTGATCTGCCTGCTGCTCGTCGGACCGATGGTGCTCCTGATCGTGTTCGTCGCGAAGGACGTCGTGTCCGTCTCGGCGTATCTCGTGCAGGTCGATGCCAACGGCACACCCGCGCCGGCCTGGCTCGGTCGCACGCCGTGGTTCGGCCCTTATCTGCTGGACCGCTGGAACCAGTATCTCGCCGAGCCCAACCAGCTCTCGACGATCATCCGCAGCACCGTGTCGACCAAGGTCGACATCTTGCGCGTCGCTGCGCAGTTCTTCCTGATCAGCCTCACGGCCCGGGCCGCCACGCTGTTCTTCGCCCTGTGGATCCTCTACTTCTTCTATCGCGACGGTCCGCGACTGATCGAACAGATCGGCACGATCGGCAACCGCTGGCTCGGCCGGCGCTGGAGCGAGTACGTGATCCACGTGCCGCAGGCGCTCCGCGCGGCCGTCAACGGGCTCGTCATCGTCGGCTTCGCCGAAGCGATCGTGCTCAGCAACCTGCTGTACTTCGCCGGCGTCCCGTCGGCGGTCCTCTTCGGCACGACGCTCGCGATCATCGCGTTCATTCCCGGTGCGGCGCCGCTGATGCTGGCCGTCATCAGCGTCGGCCTCGGGGTCGCCGGCTCGACGATCGCGGGCGTGATCGTGTTCGTCGTCGGGATGCTGATCGTGATGGTCGTCGACTACACCGTGCGGCCGATGCTGATCAAGGGTGGCACCAGCCTGCCGTTCCTGGCGATCCTGTTCGGCATCTTCGGCGGCGTGATCGCGATGGGCGTGGTCGGCCTCGTCATCGGCCCGGTGATCCTCGTGTTGCTGATGGTGTTCCTGCGCGAAGCGACGTCGAACGAATCGGAGTCGTTGCCGGTGATCGATCCGGTCGTGCTGTCGATGGAAGCGAATCCGAACAACACGCGCTGAACCGTCCTGTGCGGGACGGCTCATGAAGACGCTCTTGCGGACGATAGAAGTGGATGAACCGCTTTCCAGGCGTCGCGGGGTTGGGCGCGCTCCTCCGCGGCGTCCTCTCCTCGTCGCGACGCTGGTCGATTCGCGCGATCGAGCCGGACATGCTCTTTCCCGCGCTCGCCGTGCTGGTTCTCGGCGTGATCTGGGGTACGACGCTCAACCTGATGGAGGTCGAGCGGGTCGCGGCCGACCGCGCCGCCGCCGAGAGCAGTCGCGAGCTCGCCGCGACCTACGAAGCGCAGATGCTGCGCGCGTTGCGTGAAATCGATCAGGCGCTGAGGGTCGTCCAGTACGCCGTCAAGGAAAAGGGCAGCCGGTCGGTCCTTGCGCATCTGAAGGCCAACGCGCTGCTGCCGCCCGACCTGCTGTTCGCCGTCGCGGTCACCGACGCGAACGGCGACATCACTGCCAGCACCCGCGATTCGTCGAAGGGGAACATCGCGTCGAAAGACTATTTCGACGCCCAGCGCCTGGTCGACACGTTCGTCGTCGGGAGACCGCGCCGAGGGGAGGACGGCAGCAATCGGACGATCCAGTTCAGCCGGCGGCTCACCGGCGCCGACGGCCGCTTCGACGGGATCGCCTTCATCTCGGTCGATGCAGACTACTTCGTCAGCGGATACGAGCCCGAGAAGCTGGGCCGGCTCGGAATGCTCGGTCTTCTCGGGACCGACGGTATCTACCGCGTGAGTCGCCACGGCGACCACGTCACCGCCGGCGACGCGGTCGACTACCCGCGACTGATGGCGACGGTCGACGCCGACGGGGTCGCTTCGCAACGGGGCGCGACGCTCGACGGCGAGGACCGCTTCACGGCGGCCAGGAAGCTCTACGGCCTGCCGCTCGTCGTCGTGGTCGGCCTTTCGCGCGACGAGCAGTTCGCGACGACCGATCACAACGCGGTCGTCTACCTTTGGCGCGCGGCCGGCGGCAGCGCCATCGTCGTCGCACTGCTGGTGCTGCTCGGGCGCATGAGCAGGCAGATCGCGTTGGGTCGGCGGCGGGCGGTCGCCGAGCAGGCGAGGCACGCGGAACGGGTGGAGCATCTCGCGTACCACGACGCACTGACCGGGCTGCCGAACCGCAGCATGTTCAGCCGTCTGCTCGGCCAGAGCCTTGCGCACGCGAGGCGCCACGAGCGGCGACTGGCCGTGATGTTCCTGGACCTCGACCGCTTCAAGCAGATCAACGACACGCTCGGGCACGATGCCGGCGACCAGTTGCTGAAGGAGGTCGCGGTCCGGCTGGACACCTGCCTGCGCACGAGCGACACGGTGGCGCGCCTGGGCGGCGACGAGTTCGTCGCGCTGTTGCCAGAACTCGACGACCAGCGTTACGCGGCGACCGTCGCGATCAAGATCCTCTCTGTGCTCGCCGAGCCGTTCGTGTTGATGGGGCACCAGGTCCACGTCACGGCCAGCATCGGGATCAGCACGTACCCGAGCGACGGCCTCGACGAGTCGACCCTGACGAAGAACGCCGACATCGCGATGTACAAGGCCAAAGCCGAAGGCAAGAACAACGTCCAGTTCTACTCGGCGAAGGCAGGCGCGAACACAGCGGGCCGCCTGGCCCTGGAGACGTCGCTGCGGCACGCGGTCGAGCGCAGCGAGTTCGTACTCGACTACCGGCCGCGTCGCGACTGCGACGGCGGCCGCATCGTCGCGCTGCAGGCGGTGCTCCACTGGCGGCACCCGGAACGGGGCGTGATCGACGCGCCGGACTTCATGCCGGTCGCCGAGGAGATCGGCCTCGTCGGCGCGATCGGCGAGTGGACGTTGCGGACGGTCGCTTCCCGGCATGCCGCCTGGCGACGGGACGGCCTGCCGACGCCGGTCGTCGTGGTGCATCCGGGTGCGCGTCTGTTGTTCGACGAA
>CAXTPX010000574.1:0-2934 GCA_964246005.1 uncultured Burkholderiaceae bacterium
GAGTTCGATGTTCTGGAGGGACAGCAGGGACATGATGGACGAGTCTTGGAGGCGGCGCGCGCGGAGCATGCGAGGCGCAACACACGATTGCCGTGCAGCGGTTCCGCGGGCGCGGCATGCAGACGGAGGCGCGCAGTTTAACTGGTGCCACGAACGGTCGTCGCGACCGGAGCGATCGGTCCGAACGTCAGCCGGCCGCCACCTCCAGGATCAACTTCCCGAAGTTCTCGCCGCGGAACAGCTTCAGCAACGTCTCCGGGAAGGTCTCGATGCCGACCACGATGTCCTCCTTGCTCTTCATCCGGCCGTCCTTCAGGTAGCCGGCCATCTCGGCGATCGCCAGATGGAAGCGTGGCGCGTAGTCGAACACGACGATGCCTTCCATCCGCGCGCGATTGACCAGCAGCGACAGGTAGTTGGCCGGCCCCTTCACCGCGCCCTCGTTGTTGTACTGGCTGATCGCGCCGCAGATGACGATGCGCGCGTGGCGTGCGATGCGCGTCAGCACGGCATCGAGGATGTCGCCGCCGACGTTGTCGAAGTAGATGTCGACGCCTTTCGGGCAATGCTCCTTCAGCGCGGCCTTCACGTCGCCCGCCTTGTAGTCGATGCACGCATCGAAGCCGAGCTCGTTCACCACCCACGCGCACTTGTCGGGGCCGCCCGCGATGCCGACCGCGCGACAGCCCTTGATCTTCGCGAGCTGGCCCACCGTCTGCCCGACCGCGCCCGCCGCACCGGACACGACCACCGTCTCGCCGGGCTTCGGCAGGCCGACGTCCATCAGGCCGAAGTAGCCGGTCATGCCCGGCATGCCGAGCACGTTCAACCACTGCGGGATCGAGCCGATCGCGAGGTCGACCTTCGACACGTCGCCGCGCGCGATTTGCTTGTCGCCGACCGTCCAGTACTGCTGGACTCCGGGCGCACCGCTGACGTGGTCGCCTTCCGCGAATGCCGGGTTCTTCGAGGTCACGACGACCCCGATGCCGCCCGCCCGCATCACGTCGTCGATCTCGACCGGCGCGATGTAGCTCTTGCCTTCGTTCATCCAGCCACGCATCGCCGGGTCGAGGGAGAGCGCGAGCGTGCGGACGAGGATGCCGCCTTCATCGGGCTCGACGACCGGCGCGGTCGTGAACGACCAGTTGTCGCGCGTCGGCAAACCGTTGGGTCGCGAAGCGAGGCGGATCTGATGGTTGATGGACTGCGATGACGCGTTCAATGGACCTCCTGGTAGGGCTGTGGCTGCTTCATGGCCTTGCCGGCCCGACTGGCATGGGATGACTTGCCGATGCCGTCGTGCCGCTCTCCGGATCGCGCGGACGCCCCATCTGCCTGACGTCGACCTCGGTCCTGCCGAGGACCCACGCGACACCGCTGTCGCCCCACAGCCGGTGGACGATCCACAGCGCAGCGACGGCGACGAGGTCGCAGGCGAGGTACGAACCGGCACACGCGGCTAATCCGATCAGCCAATCAGGCACGGGAATGTCCCTCCACCGGGAATCGAACCTGGATTTGCCGCTTAGGAGGCGGCCGTTCTATCCATTGAACTATAGAGAGAGCGGCGGATTATAGCGATGGCCCTCCCCGTCGACGCGGGCGCTTGGCTCATACTTCGCGCTCTCGCAAGTCGGGTGCTTTTACGTGCCGACCGCATCTCGACCCTCCCCTACTTCGCTCGCAGGAGACCGTATGACCACCATCATCGCCGGACGCTTCCAGACCTCGACCCAGGCCGACGAAGCCGTCGCCGCGCTCGTCGCCCAGTCGGTTCCGAGCGATCGCATCAGCGTGTTCTTCGTCACGCCGCCAGGACAACACGACGCGACGCCGGTCGGCGGCGACGAAGCGGAATCGCCCGGAATGGAGTTCACGGATCGCGGTGCCGGAACCGGCGCCGCGATCGGGGCGAGCGTCGGCATCGCCGGTGCGCTGATCGGCGCCACCGCCGGCCTCGCGGCGCCGATGGTGGCCATCGCGGGCATCGGCGCCGCCGCGGCCGGCGCGTTCAGCGGATCGCTTGCGGGTGCGTTGAGCGCGACGATGGACGCAGGTGCGCATCAGATCCGGCATGCCGGAATGATGGTCGCCGTCGATGCGGGCGAGTCCGACAACGCCGCTGCCTGCCGCGACATCGCGGACGTGCTTCGCAAGGCGGGTGGCGTCGACCTCGAGTCCGCCGAGGGCGTGTGGGCGAACGGCACCTGGGACGACTTCGACCCGACCCAACCGCCGCAGCTGATCGACACCGCCGCGCCGCTCGCGCCCGCCGCCGCATCCAACTGACCGCATCCGACTGACCGCAGCCGACCGACTGCAGCCGATCGACTGCAGCCGATCGACAGCGGCCGCTGCGGCGGCCATCGCGGGACCCCATGGCATCATCGTCTTCGTCGACGCTCACCGGACGAAATCATGACGAAGGCCACGCACCCCGCACCGTCCACGTGGTACCGGTGGGGCCTGCAGGCCTCGTTGTTCGCGGCGCTCCTGGTCGTTCTTCCGATGGCCGACGCGAAGACGCTTCGATGGGCCACTCGCGGGGACGTCCAGACGCTGGACCCGTACTCGCAGAACGAGGGGCTCACCAACAACTTCGCCAACCTGATCCACGACCTGCTGGTCGAGCACGACCGGCAAGGCGTGATCGGGCCGAGGCTCGCGACGTCGTGGACGATCGTCAACGACACGACGTGGCGCTTCAATCTGCGCAAGGGGGTCCGTTTCCACGACGGCGCGCCGTTCACGGCCGACGATGTCGTCTTCTCGATCGAGCGCGCGCAGATGCCGACGTCGCAACTCGCGCAGTACGCGCGCGCGCTCGGCAAGCCGACGAAGATCGACGACTACACGATCGAACTGCATCAGGAGAAGCCCAACCCGCTGCTGCTCGAGCACCTCAATACCATCTACATCATGAACAAGGCG
>CAXTPX010000575.1:0-2933 GCA_964246005.1 uncultured Burkholderiaceae bacterium
TCGGCCCGAGAACCTGATCGCGATGGGCATCCTGCCGAGGCCGCCGATGGCGTCGAATCCATATCCCACGCCGAACCCGTTCCCGAACAGCACGCGCTTCGTGCCGGACCCGCCGCCGTATCGTTGACTCGGCCGCGCAGGCAGAATGACCGCGCATGGAACGCAGAGACGACCCGGACGAGACGCTGATGCTGGCCTATGCGGCCGGTGATGCATCGGCCTTCGCGCGGCTCTACGATCGCCACGAGCGGCCGGTGCATCGCTACTTCCTGCGCCAGTCGGTTGCTGCGGCGGAAGCCGACGACCTGTTGCAGGACACCTGGATGGCGGTGGTGCGCAGCGCGGCCACGTATGCCGTCGATGCGAAGTTCACGACCTGGCTCTACACGATCGCGCGCAGCAAGCTCGTCGATCACTGGCGCGGCACGCGCCGCAGCCCGTTGTTCGACGACGCGGCCAACGACCCCGACGTCGACGACGGCGACGAGACACCGTGGCTCGACCGCATCGCCGGCAGCGACGCGCTGCGACCCGACGTGCAGGCGATGTCGCGGCAGCAGGCACAGGCGTTCGTGAGCGCGGTCGAGACGTTGCCTGCCGCCCAGCGCGAGGCGTTCCTGTTGCACGTCGACGGCACGCTGTCGCTCGAGCAGATGGCCGCGGTGACGTCGGTCGGGACCGAGACCGTCAAGAGCCGGTTGCGCTACGCGATGAAGCGGATGCGAGCCGCTTGCGCCGAGTGGCTCGAGACGTCGGTGGTCGGTCCATCGGGAGTGCGCGATGAAGCCTGAAGACGAAGTCGCTGCGATGCGCGCATTGCATCGTCAGGCCTCGAGTCGGATCGACGCGGCGCCCGATCCGTCGGTACGGGCCGCCGTCCTGGGCACCGCCGCGCGAGCGGTCGACGCGAAGCCTCGATCGTCGGACGCCACGGTTGCTGCGCCGTTCAGCCGGCGCCGCTGGCCCGTGTCGATGGCGGCACTGCTGGTGGTGTCGCTGATGACGGGGCTCGTCGTCAACCAGGCGATGCGGGACGAGCCCGATCGCGTCACGTCGGCTGCGGCACCGCCCGCCGCGGCTCTACCGGCGCCTTCGCCTTCACCGGACCACGGCGGCATGACCATCGCAGTCGCTCGACCCGAACCCACCGCGCCCGACGCCCGGTCGACTTCGGCGGTCGGGAAGCGCGAGCGCCCGCGCGCCGACCACGGGCACGCCCTCGATGGCTTCACACGCGACGCAGCGCAGCGTCCCCCGGTCGACGAAGCGACGTCTGCAGCGAAGATCGTGGCGACTCCACTGCCGCCGGCTGCCCCGGTCCCGCCGGCTGCCCCGGCCGCTGCACCACCGGCCGTGCCGGCGCCTTCGAACAAGGCACGCGCGGCCGCGCCATCGATGGCCGAGTCGGTTGCCGACGAGGCGCCGACGGTGGTGCGTGCAAGTCCCGCGTCGAACACGGCGCAGCGGATGCGCCGCGGCCCCGAGCCGCTCACGCCGGAAGCGTGGGTCGAGCGGATCGTGAAGCTGCGCGAGGCCGGTGACGGCGCAGCCGCGGACCGCGAGGTCGACGCCCTGCACGCGCGTTATCCGGACTTCGAGATCCCGGCAGCGGCTCTCGGGGCGACCGGTACGCGCTGATGCCGTACTGCGCGCGGCGTGGGGCCATGCTGTCGGCCCTTCGTCGCCTGCACATCGATCCAGGCGACGGCCTCGTCGATCGAGCGATCCGAACCTCCGGCGCTGGACACGGCGATGTCCGGCACGACGCCGTCTCGATACCGGTGTCCGTCGGCATCGACCGAGACGCTCGTCGCGAGCTTGAGTTGGGCGCCATCGCCGAGCGGTACGAGCTCGACGCCGGTCGTGAGGCCGCGCGTCGGCGCGCCGACCAGCACGGTGCGAGCGCGTCCGCGGAAGGCGATCGCGAGCATCTCGCCGGCGCTGGCGGTCCGCGGTCCGACCAGCACGGCGACCGGCAGGGCCGCCGCCCTTGTCCTCGGACGCATGGCACTCGTCGAACAGTCCCACGATTGAAGACGCCGTTTCGCGCGATCCTGGAAACTGCCGAGCGCCCGTCGACGGTCGAACAATCCGCACACGCCATCGAGCATCGCGAAGAACGAACCGCCCTCATTCGACCGCAGATCGATCACGAGGCCATCGGCGGGCCGGCCGCGCGAAGTCTGCATGGCCTGCTGCACGGTCCATTCGAGGAAGCTCGCGTACGCTGCCCTTTGCTCTGCGTGCAGCGAGGCGAATGCGGGAACCCGCACGTAGCCGATGCGCGAGTCGATCGTCGTGCGCTCGATGTCGTAGGGCGGCCTCGGAACCGCGCTCGTCCATGAGGCCACGTCGGTCGCTGGCAACAACCCTGAATGACCGTCGTTGATCCGCGCGAGCGCATGACGGATCGCATCGTGCGTCTCCTCGACCGTCGTCGCACCGGTCGCGAGCGCACGCGACTCGCGCAGCAACGACGGCGCCTGTGCCGGATCGACGGCGAATGCGTGATCGGCGATCAGTTGCAATGCGCGATCGAGATAGTCGCGGGCAACGTCGCTCATCGCGCCTTCGACGAACGGGTCCGTCGACACCGCCAGCGCAAGGTCGGTCACCTCGATCATCGAGCTCGCACCGGCCGATTGCAGGCCGGCCACGACGCGATCGCTGTCCGGCAAGACATACGTGCGAACGACGATCTTCGTGGCGCCGTCCTTCGCGATCGCCACCGATTCGAATCGATGAAGCGCGAGGGCATCCCGATGGAACTGAGTCACCAGCAAGGCGACGCTGCCGGTGCTCCCGGGCGCTGCACGGAAAGACGTGGAGATTTCGATCCGATGACCCGCCACGCGCTGCGGATGCTCGAGCGATAGCGAACAGGTCGCGAGCGGCACGGCTGCGAGACGAAGGGGTGCCGCAGGCGACCCGTC
>CAXTPX010000576.1:0-2929 GCA_964246005.1 uncultured Burkholderiaceae bacterium
ATGAACCACGAGAACTCGCGCGGTCCCTTCACCATCACCTGATCGAAGCGCTTCGTCGCTCTGCGCAGCTGCGAGGCCGGCGCCGCGGACAGGCGCGCCGAGACCAGGTCCGCACCGACGAAGGCACTGTTCATCGCGAGGAACACGCCCGACGAGAACACCGGGTCGACGAACGCGAACGCATCGCCGAGCAACAGGTAGTCGGGGCCCTGCGCGTGCGTGCTCGTGTAGCTGTAGTTGCCGGTGGCCTCGACCTTCGCGAGCAGGCGCGCGTTCTTCAGGCGCTCCGCGAGCGGCTTGCACAGCGCGATGGTGTCGAGCAGGAAGTCGTCGAGCGAACGATCCTTCGCGCGGGTCTTCAGGTAGTACGGCCAGCAGACGGCGCCGACGCTGGTGGCGCCGTCCGCGAGCGGAATGAACCAGAACCAGCCATGCGCGAACCAGAAGATCGTGATGTTGCCTTCGAGCTTGCCGGGCAGCCGCTCGGCGTTCTCGAAGTGTCCGTACAAGGCCGAGCTGTTGTGCTTCCTGTTCTTCCGCTTCGCGCCGAGCTTGTTCGCGAGGAAGGTGTCGCGACCCGACGCGTCGACGACCATCCGCGCGTCGACGCGTACGGTCGTGCCGTCGTCGTTCGACGCCGTGACCGTCGCACCGGAGCCATCGTCGCGGAAAGCCACGTCGCGGACCTGGCAACCTTCGCGCACCGTGGCGCCGTTCTCTGCCGCCTTGCGGATCAGCACGTGATCGAACTCGGAACGACGCACCTGGTAGGCCTTGTCGAGGCTCTTGTCCCACCCCTCCGAAAACTCGAGCAGCGTGCGATTCTCGTGCCACGGCGAGACGAACTCGATGCCCCGCTTCTCCATGCCGAGCGCGGCCACCTCTTCGGCGACGCCGAGCGTCTCGAGCAACGGCATGTTGGCCGGCAGCAGCGACTCGCCGATGTGAAAGCGCGGGTGGTGCGCCTTCTCGAGCAGCGTCACCGAATGCCCGCGCGACGCGAGCAGGGCCGCGGCGGTCGATCCGGCGGGACCACCCCCGATGACGACGACGTCGCAGGCGTCGGGACGCGACTGATTCGGGACGGGCATGGGCAGGCGACCAGAGACGAATGCGGGCGGCCATTATCGCATTCGACCGCTCGAAAACCGCCCCGACGAAGCGCGTCGAGCGGGGCGATGAGGACTCCCAACAACACCGCGGCGTCGGGCCGCAAGGACGCGAGCCGCCCCCCGTGAACCCCGATGCCGGCGGCCCACGGCGTCACCGAGCGATTGATTACAATGCCCGACACCCTGGGGCAGCCACCATGAACGCATCCGCCGTACACCGCGTCGACCACGCCGCGGCCGCATCGAACGCTTCCACCGCTTCGGCCGTCGACGCGCAACACCCGGGCAACGGACAGCCCGCCGGCGTCAATTTCCTGCGTCACATCGTCGAGCACGATCTGGCACGCGGGGCTTACGCGGCGCGTCTCGGCGTCCCGCACGGCGGAGCCGACCTGCACGCGCTCGATCGAGCGGTCATCGCCGATCCCGCGCGCGTCCGCACGCGCTTCCCGCCCGAGCCGAACGGCTATCTCCACATCGGCCACGCGAAGTCGATCTGCCTGAACTTCGGGCTCGCACGCGACTACGACGGCGTGTGCCACTTGCGCTTCGACGACACGAATCCCGAGAAGGAGGAGGTCGAGTACGTCGACGCGATCATCGAGATGGTCCGCTGGCTCGGCTTCGACTGGAGTGCGAAGCCGTTCGAGCGCGAGGCGATCGCGGCGCAGGCGGCGGTCGACGACGCGGAGGACGAAGGTGCCGCGGGTGCGGCGAGCGACGACCACCTGTACTTCGCGAGCGAATACTTCGAGACGCTCTACGACTTCGCCGAATACCTGATCCGCACCGGGCACGCGTACGTCGACAGCCAGACGCCCGACGAGATGCGCGCGACGCGCGGGACGCTGGTCGAGCCCGGCCGTGACTCGCCGCATCGTTCGCGCTCGGTCGACGACAACCTCGCGCTGTTCCGGATGATGCGGCACGGCGACTTCCCGGACGGCGCCCATGTGCTGCGTGCGCGCATCGACATGGCGTCGCCCAACATCAACCTGCGCGATCCGGTGCTGTATCGCATCCGCCATGCGCATCACCATCGCACCGGCGATGCCTGGTGCATCTACCCGATGTACGACTACACGCACTGCGTGTCGGACGCGCTCGAGAACATCACCCACTCGATCTGCACGCTCGAGTTCGAGGATCATCGGCCGTTGTACGACTGGGCGCTCGAACGGATCGTGCCGGTCCTGCGCGCGCCGCAGTTCATGCATGCGGTCGATCGCGTCCGCAAGCTGCGTGGCGGCGAGCGCAAGCCGAGGATGGCGTTCGCGGTCCACTGCGCGATGCTGCGTCACAAGCTCTTCGCGAGCGTCGAGGAAGCCGCGATGCGTGCGATGTTCGATCGCTGGGAGAACGATCACGGCGCGGTCGGGGCCGACCTCGACGCGTTCTTCGACCTGCTGCTCGACAGCCCCGAGCAGTTCTCGCCGCTCCTCACGCACGCGCTCGAGGAAGCCGAAGGCTTCGGCATGCCGAACCCGTTCGGGCTGCCGCATCAATACGAGTTCTCTCGCCTCAACCTGACCTTCGTCGTCACCAGCAAGCGGAAGCTCCGTCAACTGGTCGACGAGCGACATGTCGACGGCTGGGACGACCCGCGCATGCCGACGCTCGTCGGCCTGCGCCGGCGCGGCTACACGCCCGAAAGCATTCGCCTCCTGTGCGACCGCGGCAGCGTCTCGAAGTCGAACAGCTGGACCGACTACGCCGACCTCGAGCAGGCGTTGCGCGACGACCTGGACCCGAAGGCGGCGCGCGCGTTCGCGGTCCTCGATCCGATCCGCCTCGTCGTCACGAACTATCCCGAAGGC
>CAXTPX010000577.1:0-2914 GCA_964246005.1 uncultured Burkholderiaceae bacterium
GCTGCCCGAGGATGTGCAGGCGGTCTGGGTGCCGGTCGTCAACCATCGGCTGCGACCGTCGGGGTCGAGCGCTGCGGCGGGCGGCGCGTCGCACGTCGCGCAGCGCGACGCGGCCGTGCAGTTGCTGGCGACCGTGCGGGTCTCCTGACGGCGCTCGGGACGATGGAGGCCGTCACCCACGTCGAGCCTTCGTGGCTCGCCCGCCTGCGCGCCACCGTCTCCACGTCGCGCGCGGGTCGCCGTCTCACGACGATGATCTTCCAGCCGCGCGGTGCGGAGACGGGCGAGGTGTTCCTCAACCAGCGGCGCGTCTTCATCCTGCCGACCCGCGCCGGCTTCATGCTCGGCGCGATGCTGATCGCGCTGTTGTTGGGTTCGATCAACTATTCGCTGTCGCTCGGCTTCGCGCTGACCTTTCTCGTCGCCGGCGTGAGCTGGATCGGCATGCTGTCGACGTTCCGCAATCTCGCCCATCTGCATCTGCGTCCGCTGCGTGTCGAGCCGGTCTTCGCCGGCGACGCGGCGGACTATCGCGTGGTCGTCCGCAACGGGTCGACGATCGATCGTTATGCATTGGAACTGTCCGTCGAGGGGCTCGCGCGTCCGGTCGCTTGCGACCCGGCGGCCGGTACCGAGCAGGACGTGACGATCCCGATCCCGACGGTCCGGCGCGGACGCCAGGCGATGCCACGCGTGACGTTGCAGACCCGCTTCCCGCTCGGCCTGTGGCGCGCGTGGAGCCACTGGACGCCGGATCTGTCGGTGCTGGTCTATCCCGCCGCCGCCGACAGCGGCGTGCCGTTGCCGTTCGGACGGGGCCACGGCCGCGACCATCCGGTCCAACGCGTTCAGGGCAGCGAGGACTTCGCCGGGTTGCGCGGTTATCTGGCCGGCGACCCGGTCCGCCAGATCGCGTGGCGCGCGATGGCGCGCAACCCGGAGGGCCGCATCATGACGAAGCTCTTCGACGGGGGCACGAGCGGCGAGGTGTGGTTGACGCTGGACGCGGCCCTCGCGCACCGGCCCGACTTCGAGGGTGCGCTGTCGCTGATGACCCGCTGGGTGCTCGTCGCGGATGCAGACGCGTCGCGCTACGGCCTCGCGCTGCCGCACGTGCGACTCGATCCGGCAGAGGGACCTGCACATCGACTCGCCTGTCTCGAAGCGCTCGCGCTTGCGCAGCCATGAAACGATGAGCAGCGTGCCGCTGCCTTCGGGACGATCCGCCCGGCCGACCCAGCGTCGGCCGTGGTCGCGCCTCGTCGTCGCGATCGCGCGTCGTGAACGCGATGTGCGCGACACGTCGTGGTTGCTGCTGACGCTCGTCTGGGTGCTCGCGCCGCACGTGCTCGACCTGCCGGGGTGGTGCAGCATCGCGATCGTCGCGCTGGTCGTGTGGCGTGCCTGGCTCACCTGGACCGGACGCCGCCTGCCGCACCGGTTGATCCCGATCGCGCTGACCTGCGTGGCCGGCATCGCCGTGTGGGCCGAATACCGCACGATCTTCGGCAAGGACGCCGGCGTGGCGTACGTCTCGCTGCTGCTCGGCCTGAAGCTGCTCGAGATGCGGGCGCGCCGCGACATCTTCGTCGTGATCTTCCTCAGCCTCTTCGTGATGCTGACGTCGCT
Organism: uncultured Burkholderiaceae bacterium; assembly: GCA_964246005.1. GTDB lineage: Bacteria > Pseudomonadota > Gammaproteobacteria > Burkholderiales > Burkholderiaceae_D > CAHJXF01. The sequence continues at coordinate 1,630 of CAXTPX010000577.1, forward strand.
GTTCGAATCGCAGTCGATGATCGTCGCCGCGATGCTGCTGATCGGCCTGTGGATGCTGGTGACCGCGCTCGTCTCGGCGCAGTTCGTGACGTACGAGCCGCGCTGGCGCGTCAAGGCGACGATCGCGCTTCGCCTGGTCATGCTCGCGCTGCCGCTGATGGCGGTGCTGTTCGTGCTGTTCCCGCGCGTCGACGGACCGCTGTGGGGAATGCCGAGCGATGCGTACGCGGCCAGGACCGGACTGTCCGACGTGATGGCGCCGGGCAGCTTCGGCCGGCTCTCCGAGTCGCGCGAGATGGCGTTCCGGGTGCGCTTCCACGAGCGGGTGCCGCCGCCGTCCGAACGCTATTGGCGAGGGCCGGTGCTCGGCAGCTTCGACGGCCGCGCGTGGACGCCGATGCCGCTGTCCCGCAACACCGCATCGCGGACCATCGAGGTCGATCCCTCGTCCGCGGTCGACTACACGGTGACGCTCGAACCGAGCAATCGCCCGTGGCTGTTCGCGCTCGACGTGCTGCGGGACCGGCCCACCGATACGCCGCTGATCGGGCGCGTCCGTTCGGACCTGCAGGTCATCAGCGACACGCTGGTCCGCGATCGCGCGCCCTACACGGCACGCTCGTACACACGCTATCGCGCCGGCGCCGGCGAAAACCGGGTGCGACTGCAGGACTGGCTGGAGTTGCCACCGGGCTTCAACCCGCGCACGCACGCGCTCGCCGCGCGGATGCAGGCCGACGAGATGAGGAACCAGGCGAACGTCTCCCCGGTCTCCGGCCAGGACAGCGTCGCCGACGACGCGCGGCACAGTCGCAACCTGATCGCGCGGGTGATGACGATGATCCGCACGGAGCCGTTCGTCTACACGCTCGAGCCGCCGCCGCTCGGACGCGACTCGGTCGACGAGTTCCTGTTCGATACGCGGCGCGGTTACTGCGAACACTATTCGAGCGCGTTCGTCGTCCTGATGCGCGCGCTGGATATTCCGGCTCGCGTCGTGACCGGCTACCAGGGCGGCGAGATCAACTCCGTCGACGATTATCTCGAGGTCCGGCAGCGCGATGCGCACGCGTGGGCCGAGGTGTGGATCGCGGGCGAAGGCTGGGTGCGCGTCGACCCGACCGCGGCCGTCGCACCCGACCGCATCGAGCGGGGAGCGGCCGAAGCCTTCGACGCGGCGCGGGGTTTCGGCGCGCAGGGTTCGTGGGTCGCCGATCTGTTGCGTCGTACACGCTTCAACTGGGACGCGGTCGGCAACGCCTGGAACCAGTGGATCCTCGCGTAC
>CAXTPX010000578.1:0-2901 GCA_964246005.1 uncultured Burkholderiaceae bacterium
CGCCTGGAAAGCGTGTGTAGGTTCATAGCCTCCCCGGGGTTCGAATCCCCGTCTCTCCGCCACGCTGTTCCGATATCGGCCCCGATATCGATCGGACCGAACGAGCCACCCGTTCCAGCGCCTGTTTGTTCCCGTGCCGTACCGGCCCGCCGCCGATCTGATAGCGCAAGGCGGTCGCGGCGCCATGTCTCGATTGCAGTTGCAGCGGGATCGCGACTGCGTGCGCCACGACTGCTTGAACGGGCCGGTCCGTCACCCCGCCTCGGGCGAATAGAAGCGTCGACGATTCCGATGAGCCATCGAGCGAACTCGACCTTTCACGCGACGCTGGCCGACAGGCGGCCGACGCGTGAATGTACGTCGGTGCGCGATGCGGGACCGCGTTGCGGCGATCACGATCCCGAGCGGTGTCGCGTCGAACACCTCGTGCAGAACGGATAACAGGGTCACGATCCGGCTGGCGCTCGAGGCAGCTAGGTGCCGACGGCGCCAGGCGACTGACAGTGTCTTCACTGGGCACCCCCTATCTGCAGTTCGATCGATAGGTCGAACAATGCCGGCTGCTGCCACACACGTCATCGGTAATATTCACGTTGCAGGCTGTCCGGAGCTCACCTGCGGCGCACCCTGATCGACACCGATGCCCATCCCCGCCATTGGCGCGTTCGCCATCGTCCCGAGCAACGACCTGATCGCTGCCGTGCCGTTCTGGGAGCGCCTCGGCTTCGCGCGGACGGGCGGCGATGCGCAGTACTTCATCATGACGGGCTGGGATTGCGAGGTCCACCTCGTCCAGGCCGGCGACGGTCCGTGGCGCGTACCCGAGGATCACAACCCGTTCGGGGTCTTCATCCGGACGCCCGACGTCGACGCGATCGCGGCCCGGGTGGACGACCTCGTCATCCGACCCGGCGGAATCCTGCGTCATCGCGAATGGGGCCTGTACGAAGTGGGCATCGCCGGCCCCGACGGACTGCTGGTTCGCATCGGGTGGCCATCACGGTTCATGCCAGCCTGAGCGAATGGCGACGCGGCGCCTGCGTCGATGACCGCCGATCAAGGCGCCTTGGAGAGCGCGGCGCAGGCTCTCCGCGCTGCGCGCCACGTCGTCGTGCTGACCGGTGCCGGCGTATCGGCGGAAAGCGGCATCCCCACCTTTCGCGATGCGCTGACCGGGCTCTGGGAGCGCTTCGACGCGGAGATGCTCGCAACGGCCGAAGCGTTCCGCCGCGATCCTGCGCTGGTGTGGGGCTGGTACGAATGGCGACGCGCGAGGGTCTTGCGAGCCCGGCCGAACCCGGGCCATCTCGCGATCGCGCTGCTTGGGAAGTCGGTCCCGACGTTCACGCTGGTCACCCAGAACGTCGACGATCTGCATGAACGCGCGGGCAGCGTTGCACCCGTTCATCTGCACGGCAGTCTTCACGAACCCCGATGTTTCCGCTGTGCCCGGCCACATCGCTTACCGGATGGAACGCCGAACGAGCCGGAGGGCGGTCGGCGACTCGAGCCGCCCCGTTGTCACCACTGCGGCGATCGCGTCAGGCCCGGCGTCGTCTGGTTCGGCGAAGCGTTGCCCGAAGGCGCGTGGGCGAACGCGAGGGACGCGGCGGGCTCGTGCGACGTGATGATCGTCGTCGGGACGTCGGGGCTCGTGCTCCCCGCGGCCACGCTGCCGACGCTCGCCGCGGCGAACGGCGCTCGGATCATCCGGATCGATCCGAACGCCGAGGCGCTGTCGTCCGTCGCGGGCGAACGCATCGTCGGGCGAGCCGGCGTCGTCCTGCCCGCCCTGGTCGCCGCTGTTCACGCCGCATGACGCAGGCCGCTCAGAACCGATAGTTCAGGTCGGCCCCGACGGTCCGCGGCTGGTTCGTCGTGGCGCGGTTGAAGATCGCCACGTTGGCCGACAGCGCACCGGTGTTGCTGTACAGGGCCCGCTTGTTGGTCACGTTGTCGACGAATAGAAACGCCGACCACTTGCCGCTCTCGAGACCGACGCGCGCATCGACCAGGTCGTACGACGGCAGCGTGTTGCGCGCATAGGTCAGGTCCTGCATCGAGCCGACGTACGTGTTGCTTGCCCGCAGCACCCAGAACATGTCGTCGCGCCACAGGTGTCGATAGGTGACGGTGGTGTTCGCCGTGAACTGCGGCACGTCGAGCAGGCGCTGCCCCGCCACCACGCCTGCGTCCGGAACCGTCGTCGAGTTGGTGGCGTGCGTATAGGCCGCGTTCTGCGTCACGATCAGGCCCGGCGCGAGCAGGAAGCCGACCTCCAGTTCGGCACCGTACGACTTCGCCTTGCCGGCGTTGGCGGTGTACTTGAAGCCGCAACCCGGCGCGACCTGCTGTTGCACGTTGTCCCAGTTCTGATAGAACACGGCACCGTTGACCGTCAGGCGTGAGTCGAGGAATCGGGCCTTTTCCCCGACCTCGTAGCTCCAGACGGAATCGGGCCCGAACTGGGTCGGCGCCGTCGGGCAGGGCAACGGGATCGGCGAGTTCGGCCCACCCGGTCGAAACCCTTTGGCCGCTGTCGTGTAGACGGTCAGGTTCGGGTCCGGCGTGTACGACAGGTTGTATTTCGGCGTGAACCCGGAGTTGGAGGCCGTTCCGAGCAGCGTATCGCTGGTGCCGTTCGCCGAAACGCCGCTCACGCTGGTGGCCGAGTGGCTGTCGTACGAGAAGTAGCGCACGCCCACCGTGCCCTTCAGCTGCGGCAGGAACTGGTACGAGTCCTCGGTGAACAACGCCTTCTGCCTCACCGTGATCTGGCGGAAGTTGTCGGCGAGGTTGTTCGTGCCGAAGAGCGCCGTGAAGCCGTCGTAGTACGAGTAGACGTGCGAGGTCGCCGAGAAGTCGGCGTAGTAGGCGCCGACCAGCCATTGGAACGGCCCG
>CAXTPX010000579.1:0-2899 GCA_964246005.1 uncultured Burkholderiaceae bacterium
CAGAACGGCAACGCCTACCTCGCGGGATTGAGCGACGGTTGGGGGCCGTGGCAACGCTATTGGCGCTTGCCCACGGCAGCGAATCGGGAAGCATGCCGGGCATCGCTCTCGACCGAAGCGATTCGCGACGGGCAATACCTGCACGGTACCGACCTGTCCCTCGTGTCGCCGGACGGCTATACGCTGGACCTCGCCTATCTCGCACGACCGGACGCCGACGAGATCCAGCTCGATCTCGTGCTCGACTACCGAACCAACGTCGCGATGTACCCGACGTTCCATTCGTACTTCCGCGAGCACCAGCCGCCCTGTCTCGTCGCGTGGGGGAAGAACGACCTGGCCTTCGTGCCGGCCGGTGCGTCCGCCTACCTCGAGGACCTGCCGCTCGCCGAGGTGCACCTGCTCGATACCGGTCACTTCGCACTCGAAACCCATGCCGCCGAGATCGGCGTCCTGATGCGGGACTTCATCCATCGTTGCCCGGACTGATCGTCCGCAGCACGAACCACCTCCAAGGAATCGCCATGCCACTCGTTCGCATCGATCTGCCCGTGGGAAAGTCGTCGGACCATCGCCGAGGGATCGGAGACGTCGTCTACGACGCCCTCGCCACGATCAACGTCCCGAAGGACGATCGCTTCCAGGTCATCACCGAGCACGCACCGGGGGACCTGATCATGGATCCGCACTATCTCGGGATCGAACGCTCGGCCGATTGCCTGTTCATCCAGATCACGCTGAACGAGGGTCGCACGCTCGCGCAGAAGCGCGGCCTCTACAAGGCGATCGCCGACGGCCTGCAGCAGCGGCTCGGCATGCGGCGCGAAGACGTGTGTGTCAATCTGGTGGAAGTGAACAAGGACAACTGGTCGTACGGCAACGGCGAAGCACAGTACGCGCAGCCGGAAGCGACCCCTTGATGCGCGCTCTGATCGTATCGCGCTCGGGAGGCGCCTTCGAAGAAGTTCGCTTGCCCCAGCCGGTCCCGCGAGCCGGCGAAGTCCTGGTGCGCATCCAGGCAAGCGGGGTCAACCCGCTCGACTCGAAGATCCGCGCGGGCGAAGCGCCCCACGCGCGGCATCCGTTTCCGGCCGTCCTCGGCATGGACCTGGCCGGCGTGATCGAGGCGAAGGGCGGGGACGTCGCGGGTTTCAGCGTCGGCGACGAGGTGTACGGCTTGACGGGCGGGGTCGGTGGCCTGCAGGGCTCGCTCGCAGAATATGCGGCGGTCGACGCCGATCTCCTCGCTCCGAAGCCTGCGAACCTCTCGATGCGGGAGGCGGGAGCCCTGCCACTCGTCATCATCACGGCGTGGGAAGGACTGGTCGATCGCGCGCGCACGAAGGCAGATCAAACAGTGCTCGTGCACGGCGGAGCGGGTGGGGTCGGGCACGTGGCCGTGCAGATCGCTCGCGCCCGCGGAGCCGACGTCTTCACGACCGTCGGACCCGGGCAAGCGGAAATCGTCCGCGGTTACGGCGCGACGCCGATCGACTACACGACGACCACGGTTGCGCAATACGTCGAAGAATTCACCGCTGGTGAGGGCTTCGACGTGATCTACGACACGGTCGGCGGCGCGACGCTCGACGCGTCGTTCACCGCCGTTCGGTCTTGTGGCGGACACGTCGTCAGCTGCCTGGGATGGGGTACGCACGCGCTGGCGCCGCTCTCGTTTCGCGCTGCCACGTATTCTGGCGTATTCACGTTGCTGCCCCTGTTGACCGGCAAGGGTCGGGCCCATCACGGCCATATCCTTCGAGAAGCGACCCGACTGATCGAGGCGGGCCAGCTGGCGGCGCTGATGGACGCGCGTCGGTTCGGTTTCGACGACGCCCTTGCTGCACACGAGGAAGTCGGCAAGGGGCGAGCCAAGGGACGAATCGTGATCGACCTTTGATCACGTTAACGGCAAGCGCCTGGCATGCAGGCGCCCCACTCGCAGTTCTGGGGTCGAAGACATGAACCGATATCGCGACAGATCGTTTCTCCGCGCATCTATGCTGATGGCGGCGAGCACGATTCTCCTGGCCGGTTGCGCCGGCGGAGTCGACGGGCGCAGCACGAGCACACCTCGTACCCCCTACAAGGGCGACCAGCCGTGGAACATTGCATCGAGCGGCGATCAGCCGATGGTGGTCCATGGCGCCTGATAAGGATGCGGGGTTCGAACGATCCGGGCGTGGCGTCTTGCCGTAACGAACGGCGTCATCGGTCGGAGTCGGACGACCTGGCCCCTGCCTGATAACGCCCCGGCGACCGGCAGCGCCAGGCCACCGACCGAACAGCATGAAGGACGAAGCGCATGACCCGAAACGCGTTCTACGCACAGTCCGGCGGCGTGACCGCCGTCATCAACGCGTCGGCCTGCGGCGTGATCGAGGCCGCGCGACGCCATCGCGATCGCATCGGAACGGTCTTCGCCGGCCGCAACGGCATCCTCGGTGCGTTGCGTGAAGAACTGGTCGACACCGGCATCGAGAGCGACGAGACGATTCGCGGCCTGCGCTCGACGCCCGCCGGCGCCTTCGGGTCGTGTCGCTACAAGCTCGGTTCGCCCGAGACCCATGCGCGCCAGTACCAACGGCTGATCGACGTGTTCCGCGCACACGACATCGGCCTGTTCTTCTACAACGGCGGCGGCGACTCGGCCGATACCTGCCTCAAGGTGAGCCGCCTGGCAGAGTCGATGGGCTATCCGCTGCAGGCGATCCACGTGCCGAAGACGGTCGACAACGACCTGCCGGTCACCGACTGCAGCCCGGGCTTCGGGTCGGTCGCCAAGTACGTCGCGGTCTCCGCGCTCGAGGCGTCGTTCGACGTGCGTTCGATGATGGACACCTCGACGAAGGTCTTCGTGCTCGAGGTGATGGGTCGGCACGCCGGCTGGATCGCAGCG
>CAXTPX010000580.1:0-2897 GCA_964246005.1 uncultured Burkholderiaceae bacterium
CGGACAACCACGCGAACGTCACGAACAGCACGGTGGCCGACAGGCCGCCGAACAGGCCGACCAGCAGTTCGATGTCGACGAATCGCGACAGCACGTCGTCGTCGTTCACGTAGCGCGACAGGTGCGACCCGACGCCCATCGCGAACAGGTAGCAGCCGATGATGGTCGAGAACTGGAGGATCGAGTCGCCGAGCAGGTAGCTCGACAACGCACCCGCGATCAGTTCGTACGCGAGGCCGCACGACGCGACGACGAAGACGGCGAGGATGAGGAGGCGGTCGTGCATCGTTGCCGACTCGGCTGGCCGGTGCGACGACGACGTCAGCTTCGCTTGCGTCGCGATCGCTTCGACGGCGCAGCCACCGGTTCGCGCACCGGGGGCGCGTCGCTGCCGGCCTCGAGGTCGTTCGGCAAGGACGCCGCCGACGGCTGCTCGACCACCGGGGCGGGCGGGCTCGTTCGCGCGTTGCGCCGTCGGCGTGGAACAGCGTCGGAAGCTGCCAGCGGTTGATCCTTCGGCTTCAACCTGACCGTCAGCAACGGTCCGGTCGATCCGTCGGCCGCCTGCTTCACCTCGACGAACGGCTGCTTGCGGATCATGTCGGAGAGCTTGCGAAAGCCGTACAGGCGCGTATCGAACGACGGGTTGTTCTTCGCGATGTACGAACCGATCGACGACACCGTGGCCCAGCCTTCGTCGCGCGACACGGCGTCGAACGCCTGGCGCAACGAATGCTCGAGGTCGGGGACGTCGATCGGCGCGGGGCTCGCGCTCGTGTCCACCGCACCACTGCCGCGCTTCAACACCTCGAAGAACACGAAGCGGTCGCAGGCGGCGCGGAACGCTTCCGGCGTCTTCCGCTCGCCCAGGCCGTAGACCACCTTCCGCGATTCGCGCAGTCGCGTCGCGAGCCGCGTGAAGTCGCTGTCCGACGACACGAGGCAGAAGCCGTCGACGTTGTCGGCGTACAAGAGGTCCATCGCGTCGATGATCAGCGACGCGTCGGTCGAGTTCTTGCCGCGCGTGTACGCGAACTGCTGGATCGGCTGGATCGCATAGCGATTGAGCTGGTCCTTCCAGCCGGTCAGCTGCTGGCCGGTCCAGTCGCCGTAGGCCCGCTTGACGGTCGCGGTGCCGAACTTCGCGACCTCTTCGAGCAGCTCCTTGACGAGGGTCGCGGACGCGTTGTCGGCGTCGATCAGGACCGCGAGCTTGGGGTTGTCGGTTGCACTCATCGTTCGTACTTTCGTTGGGAGCCGAGGCGACGGCGTCGCGACCCTGGCCGTCGCGTGGCGGTGCCGGAGCGCGCGGCGCGATGATAAGCTCGTCGCCCCACCCGCCCCCCGCTCGGCGTTCGATGCTCGCAGCCGTCGTCAACTACGCGATCCACCTCATCGCCTCGGGCATCCTGCTCGGCGTCTTCTTCGTCGTCTACACCAGGGTCACGCCGTTCGACGAGCTGGCGTTGATCCATGCCGGGAAGGGCGCCGCAGCGCTGTCGCTCGGCGGTGCGGTGATCGGCTTCTCGCTGACGCTGGCGTCCGCGATCCTGCACAACGGCACGTTGACCGACGTCGTGTTGTGGGCGGTCGGCGCGATGATCGTGCAGGTTCTCGTGTACGCGGTCGCGAGCCGCTTGCTGCATACCGTCCGCACCGAGATCGAGGCAGGCAACGTCGCGATGGGCGGGCTGATGGGCACGGTGTCGCTCGCGGCCGGCATCGTCAACGCGGCGTGCCTGTCCTGACTGCTCGCGCGCGCCTCGTCCGTCGTGCCTGCCGGCATTCCATGCATCGATCCAATCGTTCCGTCGGGCACGTCTCGGCGCGGTGCACCAGGCCGTACAACATCGTCGATTCCGTCTTCGAGGAGTAAGCCATGAGTCTTGCGTCGTTCATCAAGAAACAGTTCATCGACATCCTCCAGTGGACCGAGGACACCGAAGGCGTGCTGTCGTGGCGCTATCCGATGGAGGACCTGGAGATCCAGAACGGCGGCACGCTGGTCGTGCGCGAATCGCAGCTCGCGGTGTTCGTCAACGAAGGCCAGGTCGCCGACGTGTTCGGACCGGGCACCTACAAGCTGACGACCCAGACGCTGCCGGTGCTGACCTACCTGAAGAACTGGGACAAGCTGTTCCAGTCGCCCTTCAAGTCCGACGTCTACTTCTTCTCGACCCGCATCCAGACCGGCCGCCGCTGGGGTACGCAGCAACCGATCACGATCCGCGACACGGACTTCGGCATGGTCCGACTGCGGGCGTTCGGCCTGTATTCCTACCGCGTGGCCGATGCGAAGGCCTTCCACAAGGAGCTGTCCGGCACGCGCTCGGTCTACACGCGCGACGATGTCGAGGAACAGTTGCGCGGCATCATCCTCGCCACGATGGCGAACTCGATCGGCGCGTCGAAGGTGAACTTCCTCGACATGGCTGCGAACCAGACGTTGATGGCGAGCCAGGTGAAGGGCGATCTGGCGACCGCGCTCGGCAAGTACGGGCTGGCGCTCGACGAGTTCAACGTCGCGAGCGTGTCGCTGCCCGAGGAACTGCAGGCCGCGCTCGACAAGCGCATCTCGATCGGCATGGCGGGCGATCTCAACAAGTACACGCAGTACCAGACCGCCAACGCGATCCCGCTCGCGGCGCAAAACGAAGGTGGCATCGCCGGCATCGGCGCGGGCCTCGCGTCGGGCATGGCGATCGGTCAGCAGATGGCGCAGAGCCTGTCGAATGGTGCGAGTGCGGGCATCACTGCGGCACAAAGCGCGTCGACCAATGCGGTCACCGGTCAGCAGAACGTCGGTAGCCCGCCGATGCAGGCCGACGACCCGGCCGCACGACTCGAGAAGTTGAAGGGGCTGCTCGACAAGAGCCTGATCTCGCAGGCCGAGATCG
>CAXTPX010000581.1:0-2891 GCA_964246005.1 uncultured Burkholderiaceae bacterium
CTTGTCGGCCTCGGGGTCGAACGGGATGCCGTGCTTCTCGGCCACGCTCCGCAAGAGGTGGTCTTCGCCCATCCCGAAGTAGGGGTCGAAGTCGTAGGCTTCGACCTTGGCCCCCTTCTCGTTGAACATCGCGATCCCGATCACGCCGACGTTCGCGGCCCGACCGGTGCGCGCGGCGTACGAGTCGGGCAACGCGGTGAATTCGAACGCCGCGACCTGATCGGCGTTCTTTCGCCAGCCGTCGATCTGCGTGCGTTCGTACGGGTCGAGCACGTAACCGGTCTGGCTCCACGCGGCCGTGTCGCCGGACATCGCGTTGACGCCGTCCACCGCGATGACGTTCAGCGTGCGCTGGCCATTGCGATTGACGATCGTGACGCCGTAGCGCGCGCCGGGTCGTCCGGCGATCCACCACTCACCGTTGTGCAGGACCGGCGCGAGCGTCTCGCCGGTGGTTCTGTCGACCACCTGCACGTCGAGAGCCTGTCCGACGGCGTGTGCAGGAAGTGACACGCAGAGCGCGAGCACCGCTGCGAGGCATGCGGATCGTTTGCGAAACATCGACGTTCTCCTAGTGTGTCCAGCTTTCAACGGTGGCTCATGCGCTTCGGGGTCGACTCGACGAAAAAATTTCGATGAAGTGCAGAATGGCGTCGGCACGGCCTGACGCGGCCGCCGTCTCGCAATGCGCGGACGGACGATCCGCTCGAGGGTGCTTCGTCGCCGCCGCACCGGTGGCGCCTTGCTGGACGAGACACCCGGACGCTTCCATCGATCCACAGGGGAACGGACTTGCAGTTTCGTGACGACATCAACGGCCTTCGCGCGTGGGCAGTCGCTGCAGTCGTGCTCTTCCACTTCGGCATCCCGGGCTTCACCGGCGGCTTCGTCGGCGTGGATGTCTTTTTCGTCATCTCCGGCTTCCTGATGACGCGGATCATCACGGAGGGCCTCGAGAGCCGCGCCGCCGGAGGCCAGTTCACGATCCTGCGTTTCTATCTCGCCCGCGCGCTGCGCATCGTCCCGGCGCTGCTGGTCCTGTGCGCCACGGTGCTGTCGATCGGCTGGGCCGTCGTCCCCGAGGACGACTTCCGCATCCTGGCGCGGCATGTAGCGTCGAGCGCGGCTTTCGTCTCGAACATGACGTACTGGCACGAGGCCGGCTACTTCGACACGTCGTCGATCGACAAGTAGCTGTTGCACACGTGGTCGCTGTCGGTCGAGTGGCAGTTCTATCTGGTCCTTCCGATCGTCTGCTCGGCCGCCTGGGCGATCCGACCGGCCAGGTCCACGCTGATCGTGATCACGGCATGCGGGTTGGTCGCCTCGCTCGCGTTGTCGATCTACTTCACGCCGGGCAAACCGTCGTCGGCGTTCTTCCTGCTGCCGACGCGCAGTTGGGAAATGTCGGCGGGTGGCCTGCTGTTCTTGTGGGCCGACGGACGCTCGGTGAAGCCCCGAGACGGTGGATCGAGCGCATCGGCTTCGCGCTGATCCTGTTGTCGATCGTCTGGTTCGAACCGAAGACGAGTTGGCCCGGCTGGCGAGCGATGCTGCCGGTTTGCGGGACGGTACTGGTCCTCTTCGCCGCACGATCGAAGTCGTTCTGGACCGGCTCTCGCCTCGCCCAATGGCTCGGGTCGGATTCGTATTCGATCTACCTCTGGCACTGGCCGGTGATCGTTGCCATCGCCTACTGCAATCTGCTGAAGAATGTGGCCGCCCTGGCGGCCGGTCTGGTCCTGACGCTGGTACTCGGGCACCTCTCGTACCTGCTCGTCGAGTCCCGCCTTCGTTCAGCGCTGGGTCGCCTGCCGCGCCGGCGCCAGTCTCGCGTCGTTGCGGGGGCGACGATGGTCGTCGTCGTCGCGAGCCTCGCGCTCCTGTGGTTGTCACCCGGCCTCCATCGGGAGGACCCGACCGATCCCGTCGTGCGTGATTCGACGATGCCCTCGTCGTTGAACGGCTGGTGCTTTCGCAACGTGGAGGATCACGCGGAGCTGCCGCTCGACGATCGCGTCAAGCCTTGCCTGCTCGGGGACAAGCGGGCGCCGGCCGCTTCCGGACTGCTGATCGGTGACTCCTTCGCGGCGCAGTACGAGCCGTTCTGGGATCGCATCGGGCAGGACGCCGGAGTCGAGCTGGAGTCGGTCACGACCAACTGGTGTTTCCCCAGCACGACGTCCGAATACCTCGGTTCGGCAGTCGGACGTGGCCATGCGCAATGCATGATCGACCGCGAATACTTGCGAAAGCGCGTGAATGCCTACGACTTCATCGTATACGCCGGCTTGTGGCGGCTCGTCTTCCTGGAGGGCCTGCAGCAAGGGCTGTTCGATGCGATTGCCGAAGCCGCTGCGAAGACCCGCATCGTGGTGGTGATGGCGGCGCCTACCGAGTTCGATACCAACGTGAGCACGCAATATCGGCGTCGCAAGGCGATCGGCATGCCCTTCGACATTCGCCGCTTCCCGAAGGTCATGGACGACGACACGAGAGCGGCGAATGCGAAGGTCGAGGCGTATACGCAAACGTTCAACAACGTCCTCTTCGTCGAGCGCAATGCATTGTTCAACATCGCCGGTGTTCCGTCCGATGTCACGCCCGACAACATCCCGTTCAGCCTGGACGGGTCGCACATCAGCGTCTACGGCGCCAAGCAGGCGGCTGCCGCGTTCCTTCGAACATCGCAGTACGCGGAGATCAGGAGCCTGCTGACCGATCCGGCGACGCCCCACCATGACGGACCTTCATCGACGATCGTGGACTCCGTTCACGACGCAGATCGGCCGCCCAGATAGAGTGCCGCGCGGGCCTGGCCGCGTGGTCGATCGTTCGGCCATGTCACGGACCACGATGACCGATGACGACCGGCGAGTCCGACAACGGCA
>CAXTPX010000582.1:0-2888 GCA_964246005.1 uncultured Burkholderiaceae bacterium
GCCGGGACGAAGCGCTCGTCACCCCAGAAGAGATGCAGCTTGGCCCAGTCGATCCGGTCGCGGAACGCCGGCGCGGCCAACAATTCGTAAAGCCCCTTCGGCGTCGAGCCGCCCGACAGGCTGAGCACGAAGCGGCCCGGCGCGGCGGCGATGCCGGCGACCAGCACGTCGAAGCGCAGTCCCGGCGCCTCGATCATCTGCGCGTCGGCGAGCACCGCGCCGGCGTCGGCCATCGCCACCGCGACGCCTTCGAGCAGTGATTTGCGTGCCGCGGCGGTGGCATCGGCCGGGCACTCGCAGATCAGGCGTGCGAAGAGCGGCGTCGCGGCGGTCGCGTGCACCGCGGTCAGCGCCGCGGTCGCGGCGATGCGTCCGCATTCGAAGGCGTCGTCGATGGTCGCCTCGCGGCTGGTGTTCGCGACGACCAGGGTCTGTGCGGCGTTGACCTTCCACAGCGTCGTCGCGCCGGCACCGATCTCCGACGCGAGGTCCTTCGGCCGTTCGAGCGCGCGTTCGTCGAAGATCGCCCGCAGCATCGTCGCGACGGACGGCGTCGCTTCCAACGCACTCATCCTTCGGCGATGCCCCCGACCACCGTGCTGAAGCCGCCGTCGACGTAGGTGATGCCGGCGGTCACGCCGGCGGCGAGGTCGGAGAGCAGGAACGCGGCGACATTGCCGACGTCGTCCAGCGTCACGTTCCGCCGCATCGGCGCATGCGCCGCGACGAAGTCGAGGATGCGGCCGAAGCCCTTGATCCCCGATGCCGCGAGCGTCTTGATCGGCCCGGCAGAAATGCCGTTGACGCGGATGCCCCGCTTGCCGAGCGACTCCGCGAGGTATCGCACGCTGGCCTCGAGCGACGCCTTCGCGAGACCCATCGTGTTGTAGTTGGGCACCATGCGATCGCTGCCGAGGTAGGTCAGCGTCAGCAACGAGGCCTTGTCCGACAGCATCGGCAGCGCGGCCTTCGCGAGTGCGGGGAAGCTGTACGCGGAAATGTCGTGCGCGATGCGGAAGCCCTCGCGCGACAGCCCTTCGACGAAGTCGCCGGCGATCGCCTCGCGCGGTGCGAAGCCGATCGCGTGCACCAGCCCGTCGAGCTGCGGCCAGGTCTTCGCGAGTTCGAGGAAGACCGCCGCGATCTCCTCGTCGCTGCCGACGTCGCACGGAAAGATCAGTGTCGAGTCGAACTCGGCCGCGAAGCCGACGATGCGCTCCCTGAAGCGTTCGCCGACGTAGGTGAACGCGAGTTCCGCGCCTTCGCGACGGCAGGCGCGCGCGATGCCGTAGGCGATCGAGCGGTTCGACAGCACACCGGTGACGAGGATGCGTTTGCCGGACAGAAAGCCCATGCGGTCTCCGATGTTGGTCTGTCGATTGCCGCGCTGCCGTGCGCCGGGGGCCGAAGTATATGCAAAGGCGTCGGTGTCGGCACCGACGCGACGTCCGCGTCGCAAAACGCCTTGCTGCCGGTCGATTCGATGCAGAATGACTCCCGGCACGACGGCCCGGCGCGGCCTGAACGGTGTCGACAAGGAGTGCCTGACCGTGGATGACGAACGAACGACCCCTGCGCGACGCCCGCGCCTCGTGTTCGGCTCGTCTGCCGCAGGGACGCGGCTGGTCGTGTTGTCGGTATCGCTCCTCGCAGGCTGCGGCGTTCCCAACAACCCCAACCCGCCCGGGTCCGAAGCGACCAACACCTACTTCACGGCGACGCAGGAGTCGTCGCCGAAGTATCTCGACCCGACCAGTTCGTACAACGCCAACGAGACGCAGTTCACGTATTCGATCTACGAACCGCTGTTCCGCTACAAGTACCTGAAGCGTCCGTACGAGCTCGAACCCCGGCTCGCGACCGAGATGCCGGTGCCGCGCTACTACGACAAGGACGGCCACGAGCTCGCCGCCGACGCGCCGGGCGACCAGGTCGCCGAGAGCGTCTACGACATCAAGCTGCGCACCGGCGTGCTGTACGCGCCGCACCCGGCGTTCGCGAAGGATGCGAACGGGAACTTCGTCTACGCCAACCTCAAGGCATCGGACATCGCTGGCAAGTACGCGCTGCCGGATTTCCCTTCCACCGGCACGCGCGAGGTCGTGGCCGACGACCTGGTCTACGCGATCAAGCGCATCGCGACGCCGCGCATCAAGTCGTCGTCGTTCTCGATCATGAACGAGTACATCGTCGGCATGAAGGACTACGCGAAGCGCGTGCGCGAGGTCGATGCGCAGTTGCGGAAGGGCCTGTCCGCGACCGATCGCGACCTGCCGTTCCTCGACTTCCGCAAGATCCCGTTCGAAGGTGCGACCGCGCTCGACGATCACACGCTGCGACTTCGTGTCGTCGGCAAGTACCCGCAGTTCAAGTACTGGCTCGCGATGACGTTCTTCGTGCCGATCCCGTGGGAAGCCGAGGCGTTCTACGCGCAGCCGGGCATGGCCGCGCACAATCTCTCGCTGAACTACTGGCCGGTCGGCACCGGTCCGTTCATGGCGACCGAGGACGTCGAGAACCGTCGGCACACGATGGTCCGCAACCCCAACTATCGCGGCGAGCCGTATCCGTGCGAGGGCGAGCCGGGCGATCGCGAGAAGGGCCTGCTCGACGACTGCGGCAAGAGGACGCCGTTCCTCGACAAGGTGGTGATTCGGATCGAGAAGGAACGGCTGCCGATGAAGAGCAAGTGGCGCCAGGGGTATCTCGACGAGCCCGACCTCGACCACCTCGAATGGGGGCTCGAGTTCTCGAGCGAGGCACGCGACTCGGACACGACGGCTCGCGAATTCAGGGAGAAGGGATTCCGCTTCCCGCGCGCCGTCGAGGCGTTGAACTGGTACATCGGCTTCAACTGGCTCGATCCGGTCGTCGGCAAGGGCAAGACC
>CAXTPX010000583.1:0-2886 GCA_964246005.1 uncultured Burkholderiaceae bacterium
GATGCCATCAATGCCCAGGTCCCGACGCCGAGCGCCTGCGTCCAGCCCCGCCCGGCCGCCGCCAGAACGCCGAGCGCGACGAACACCAGCAGCATCGCGCCCACCACCAGCACCAGACGCCACCACGAGAATCGCAGTTGCGCGTACGCGGACCGCACGATCATCCGACGGATGTCGTCGAACGCGGGATAGGCCCGCAGGCTCCGCACGTGCTCGCCGAGCGCGAGCCGGATCGGCCCTTGCCGCTTCAGTCGGCGCGCCAGCGCGCAATCGTCGATCAACGCGTCGCGAATCGATTCGATGCCGCCCGCGGCGTGCAACGCATCGCGTCGCACCAGCACGCATCCTCCTGCCGCAGCGGCTGTCCGACGGTCCGGCCGATTGACCCACGCGAACGGGTAGAGCATCTGGAAGAAGAACACGAAGGCCGGAATCAGAAGCCGCTCGGCCCGACTTTCGCACCGCAGCTGAACCATCAACGAGGACAGCACCAGCCGATCCGCAACCGCCGAGGATACCAAAGCGGCCACGGCACGGGGCGCGTAGCGGATATCCGCGTCCGTCAGCAGGAACCATTCCGGCCGGTCCTGGGCTTCTGCCTGCTCGATCCCGTTCGACAGCGCCCACAGCTTGCCGGTCCAGCCGCCCGGCAGCGGCGGCGATCGCACGACGGTGAGTCGCTCCGTCGCGTTCGCAGCGCGCGCCGCTTCGCGCGCGACCGCTGCGGTTCCGTCGTCGCTGTGATCGTCGACGACGATCACCGACAAGGTGCCGCGATACTCCTGGGCCAGCAGCGAGCCGACCGTGCTGCCGACGAGCTCCGCCTCGTTGCGCGCCGGAATCACCGCGACCACGGGCGGCCAGGCGCACGGCGCGCTCCCGTTCAACGCGTCGTGCATCGCTCGATCGTTCTGCAGCCCGCGCCAGAACCCGCCGCGTGCGACCGCGAGGTAGATCCAGATCACGGCGGCCAGCATCGCCGTCGCGGAGGCGATCATCGCAGCGCTCCGTTCGCACGGAACCAGTCGATCGCATCGCGCAGCCCCTCGACGTACGGACGCGCGCGATAACCGAGCTCGCGTTCGGCCTTCTCCGACGTGAAGAACATGTGGTACTTCGCAAGGTGCAGCCCGTCGACGGTGAGGAACGGCTCGCGGCCGGTGCGGCGTGCCCACGCTTCGGCCGCATAGGCGAGCGGATAGAGCAGCCGTCGCGGCAGCCGCACCGTCGGCGCCTTCCGATGCATCAGGCCCGCGATCGCGCCGAGCATGTCGCCGAGCGCGACGTTGTCGCCGCCCAGGATGTAGCGCTCGCCGATGCGGCCGCGCTCGAGCGCAGCGATGTGCCCCGCCGCCACATCGTCGACGTGCACGAGGTTCAGACCGGTGTCGAGGAACGCCGGCATGCGGCCCGACGCGGCCTCGACGATGATGCGGCCGGTCGGCGTGGGGCGTGCATCGCGCGGGCCGATCGGGGTCGACGGGTTGACGACGACGGCAGGCAAGCCGTCGTGCGCGACCATCTCGAGCACGAGCCGTTCGGCGGCGACCTTGCTGCGCTTGTAGGCGCCGATGGCATCGTCCTCGGACAGTGGCAACGACTCGTCGGCGGAGGCGCCCCCCGGCCGGAGCGCCAGCGTCGCGACGCTGCTCGTGTAGACCACGCGCTCGACCCTGGCCCGCAGTGCCGCGGTCATGACGGTGCGTGTGCCGAGGACATTGGTGCGGATGATCTCGGACGGGTCGGGCGCCCAGAGCCGGTAGTCGGCTGCGACGTGGATCACGAAGTGCACCCCGGAAACGGCCCGATCGACTGCGGCGCTGTCGCGGATGTCGGCCTGCACCGAAGCCACGTCGAGCCCCGCGAGGTTGCCGAGCGAACCCACGCTGCGCAGCATCGCCCGCACGCTGTAGCCCGCGGCCAGCGCCTGACGCACGACGGCCGATCCGACGAAGCCTCCCGCCCCCGTGACGAGGACCGTCGAAGCACCCGTCATCGCCAACGGGCCCTCACCGCGAGCGCGCCATGGAGGAACGGACTTCGATCGGCACGGCAGCAGGCGCGGGCCAGGTTGAGGACATCGGTCAAGCAGGACTCCGGTTCGTGCGAGGCGACTGGATGCACGACGGGTCGATCGCCAGGCGACGCGGATTTTATCGATTTTCGATCGGGCAGGATTCGTGCGAGTGTTCGCGAAGCGTTTCGCCACCCCGAATTCTGAAAGGACGTCCTTGGCCAAGATTCCCGCCGGCGTCGGACCGCAGTACCCGCAGGTCGTCGTGCTGGTCGGCGCCACCGGCGACCTCGCCAAGCGCAAGCTGCTGCCCGGGCTGTTCTACCTGTCGACCGCCGGCTTCATTCCAGGGTGCCGCATCATCGGCATGTCGCTCGACGACATCGACCTCGACGGCTTTCGAGCCGTCGCGCGCCAGGCACTCGACGAGTTCTCGACGCGCAAGGTCACGGACGAGGCCTGGCAGGCGTTCTCCGCCAGCCTCGACTACGTAGCGCTCGGCGCCGGTGCCCACGCGCTGAAGGCCGCGATGGACCGCGCGGAGGCGACCTTCCCCCGCGAGTGCCGACGCCTGCACTACCTGAGCGTGCCACCGAACGCCGCACTGACGGTGGTGCGCACGCTGGGCGAGGCCGGGCTGATCGAACGCTCGCGCATCGTGATGGAGAAGCCCTTCGGCATCGACCTCGCGAGCGCGGTGTCGCTGAATTCGAGGTTGCACGAGGTCTTCGCCGAGGACCAGATCTTCCGGATCGATCACTTCCTCGGCAAGGAGCCGGCGCAGAACATCCTCGCGTTCCGTTTCGCGAACGGCCTCTTCGAGCCGATCTGGAACCGCAACTTCATCGACCACGTGCAGATCGACGTGCCCG
>CAXTPX010000584.1:0-2885 GCA_964246005.1 uncultured Burkholderiaceae bacterium
GGGCGACGTGCAGCACTGGTGGCTGCCGCACTCGGGCCAGGGCGTTCGCACGCACATCTCGGACGACCGGGTGTGGCTCGCCTACGCGGCCGCCACCTACGTCGCGACCAGCGGCGACACGGCGGTCCTCGACGAGCAGGTGACCTGGCTCGAGGGTCCCGCGTTGAAGCCAAGCGAGCACGACGCGTTCTTCAAGCCGATGCAGACCGACGAGTCGGCGACGCTGTTCGAGCACTGTGCGCGCGGCCTCGACCAGTGCATCGCGCTGACCGGCGAGCACGGGCTGCCGCTGATGGGCACCGGCGACTGGAACGACGGGATGAACCGCGTCGGGCAGGACGGTCGCGGCGAAAGCGTCTGGCTCGCGTGGCTGCTGTTGCGCACGATCGACCTGTTCGGGCCGCATGCCGAACGGCGCGATGCGAACCGGCTCGAGCGCTGGCGGGCGCATGCCACGCGCGTGCGCGAAGGGATCGAACGCGATGCGTGGGACGGCGAGTGGTATCGGCGCGCGACCTTCGACGACGGCACATGGATGGGTTCGCACGACAGCGACGAGTGCCGCATCGATTCGATCGCGCAATCGTGGGCGGTGCTGTCGGGAATGAACGACGACGCGGACGACGGGGCGCATGCGGCACGGGCCGCGACGGCGATGGCCTCGGTCGACCGGCACCTGATCCGCCGGGACGACGCGCTCGCGCTGCTGTTCACGCCGCCGTTCGACACGACCCCTCACGATCCCGGCTACATCAAGGGTTATCCGCCGGGACTGCGCGAGAACGGCGGCCAGTACAGCCATGCCGCGATGTGGCTGATCTTCGCATTCGCGAAGCTCGGCGACCTGGACCGCGCGGTCGAGGTGTTCTCGCTGTTGAACCCGATCAACCACGCGTTGACGCGCAGCGCCGCGGACATCTACAAGGTCGAGCCGTACGTCGTGGCCGCAGACGTGTACTCGGTCGCGCCGCACGCGGGTCGCGGCGGCTGGACCTGGTACACGGGATCGGCCGCCTGGATGTATCGCGCGGGTATCGAAGGCATCCTCGGCATCACGCGCGAGGGCGATGCGGTGATGCTCGCACCGCACCTGCCTAGCGACTGGCCGGGCTTCGAGGCGACGATCGACGTGGAGGCTTCGCGCTACGAGATCGTGGTCGTACGAGCGGCCAACGATGGACGCGGGCGCGCGACGCTGGACGACGCAGAGCTGGTCGCGATCGAGGGCCGCTTCCGGCTGCCGCTGGACGGCCGCCGCCACGTCGTGCGGGTGTGGACCATCGCGTGACGAACTTCGTCCTCTTCTCCGTCATTCCCGTGCAGGCGCGAATCCGGTGACGTTCGACGATGAAGCGATGGCTGAGTAACGACGCGGGGTTCGCGCCTTCGCGGGAACGACGGGTTGAAGATCGCGGACTGCTTGGCCGATCGGTAGCACGGCTCGGTCGTCCACCTTCAGTTTCCGTCGCGCAATCCTTTCCCGCTCGGGTCGTCGTACCACCACCGCTGGAGCGACCCCACGCGATTGCAGACCCAACCCGAGACACCGTCCGGCTGCGTGTTGTCCGGCCGCGTCCAGCAGAGCTGCTGCTGCGTACCGCGATGGACCAGCGTCAACCCGCCGACCGCGGCGAGCGCCACCAGCAGCACCAGGAACCCCATCATCACCAGCCGGAACATCTTCCCGCTCTCGCGCGCGAGATCTCCCGCGATGAGCGTCAACAGGTGGATGCCGATCGTCGTCGCGAAGGTCGTCACCGCGAGCGAGCGCATGTCGGCGCTGCCGAACACGAACGCGGCAGCGACCAGGATCGCCTCGAACGCGTAAAGAACCTTTATGCCGTGCGTCCACCAGCGCTGGTTCAATGTACCGGGCAGCGATACCGCGACGATCCCCTGCATCATCAGCCCGAGTCGCGACAGCCAGCGCGGCACCGCGCTGCCGCCCCCGTGCTGCTTGCTGATCACTTCGAGCACGCGGCCGGTGATCGTCACCGCACGCGCCGCGCTCTTCAGCGTCAGTTCGGGATCGGGCTGCGGATCGGTCTTTCGCGTGTCGCGCACGAACGTCATCAGCCCCGGCTCGCTCAACAGCGAGACGAGCACCCCGGCCATGCTGTCGCGCGCCACGGTGTTGCCCTTCCACAGCTGGTCGAAGAGCGCGCGCAGCTGTTCGGTCTTCGAGCCGTTCGACGGCGTCTCGTCGAGCGCCCTGATGACCAGCCCCGCGAGCGTGGCGTGGCCGTCCGGCACGAGCGCGCTCCGCAGGATGCTGCGGTGGGCGCGCTCGATCAGCTCCTTGCGGACGACCTGCGTCCAGCGATCGGTCATCGGCAGCAGCGCCTCGATCAGCCGCTCGGCGCCGTCGAGCTGGCCCCACATGATGTCGTTGAGGCGCCAGCGGCGATCGAGGAACGCACCGAAATTCGCGAGCGCCGTACCCGCGAGCTTCTTGCGGCCCAGCGCGTCCTGCTCCTCGTCGATCAGGTTGGTCGCGTCGACCGGACTGACCCGCACCACCTCGACGATCGACGGCTCGCCGGTGCCGGTGTCGTAATACAGCGGGAAGCTCATCTGGTCGAACGTGTCGAAGCGCAGGTAGTAGAGGCCGAGGAACTTGCGGATCAGCGCACCGTCGTCGCCGTTCAACATCGGCAATGCGGCCATCATGCGCGGGCCGAGCCGGTCTCCACGCGCCTCTCGAATGCCCACCTCGACGGTGCTCGTGGACGCGTCGCCGCCGCTCCCGACCGCCGCCCGAGGCACGAGCGTCGGGCCACCGAGCAATTCCCAAGCGAGACCCGACGCCATGTGCAGAAGCGGCTCGGGCGCAGCCGGATCGCGGGCGCTGCGCTTGACGCGCAATGCCTCGACGCCGGCGACCC
>CAXTPX010000585.1:0-2885 GCA_964246005.1 uncultured Burkholderiaceae bacterium
CGCCCGCCGGTGCTTGCGGGACCGCGCCGTTGACCCCGGCCAGCAACAGCATTGCAGCGAGCAGATGCTTCATTTTCGATCTCTCCGATAGTGCCCGGATGGGCGAGCCGCATTAACGACGGCGTGCTTCGAACGGATGACAAGGACCGAGGAACGTCGTCAAGCCTCCGTCAAGGTTTCCGCCAGCATCGAGCAATCGTCTCGCCGCACGATCGCCTGCCATGACGACGCGGCGATCCTCTCGGTCAGGTCTGTTCCGATGGGCGCCCTGCCTGATCGCCGCGTTGGCGCTCGACGCGACCGCCGCGGACCCGTCCGGCGCCGACCGCCCGACGACGCGCGTGCTGACTCCCACCGAAATCGAGACGCTCGTGCTGGACGCGAACCACGACATCCGCCTCGCACGACTCGCCGTCGACGGCGCACGAGCCGGCATCCAGCAGGCCGACGTGCGACCCAATCCGACGCTGAGCTACAACGGCGCGTCGTACAACCCGAGGTTCGGGCTCGGCGGTGGCAACCCGTTCGACAAGCGCGTCGACCAGATCGTGCGACTCGACCAGACCTTCGAGCGCGGCGACAAGCGGGCATTGCGCATCGCGCTGGCCGAGAAGCAGCTCGCCGGTCGCAGGCTCGACCTGCAGGAGCAACGACGCGAGACCTTGCAGATGGTCCGCAACGCGTACATCGACCTGCTGCTCGCCGAGAAGCGCATCGAGGTGCTGGCCGAGACCCAGCGCGCCTACGAGGCGTCGCTCGACGCGGCCGGCAAGCGGGTGCGCGGCGGCGACCTGGCGGCGGCCGACCTCGCTCGATTGAAGGTCGAAGTCCTGCGCGCGCGCACCGACGGCGACGCGGCGACGTCCGATCGCCTGCATGCGCAGACCGCGCTCGCCATGCTGCTCGATCTCCCGGACGACCCGCGCATCCTCGCGACCGATGGCGAGTGGTCCGAAACGACCGGGGCGCGGCCCCCCGCTCCCACCGGCGACCAGGGTCTCGACATCGAGCTGCGGCCCGACGTCGCGAGCGCGAACGTCGCGATCGCCGCGGCCGCGACCTCCCTCGATCTCGCGCGTTCGCAACGCGTCCGGGACGTCACGATCGGCGTACAGCTCGAGCGCTACCCCGGCTTCGGCGGCACCGGCAACACGATCGGGGTCGGCGCGTCGATCCCGCTCTTCCTCGGCAACGACTACCGCGGCGACATCGCGCACGCGGCCTCCGATCGCGAAGTGGCCGCCGAGACCGCGGCCAAGGTGCGTGCCGCCGCGCTCGCCGACGCGGCGAACGCGCGGGCCGACCTCGAGACCGCCGAACGCAAGGTGCGGACCTATCGCGAGGGCCTGCTCGACGCGGCACAGTCGGCCGCCCGCTCCGCCGACTTCGCGTTCGACCGCGGCGCGCTCGGCGTCATGGACCTGATGGACGCGCGTCGCACGTTGCTGTCGACGCGGCTCGATGCGCTCGGTGCCGAAGCCGACTTCGCCCGCGCCCGTGCCGCGATCGACGCGGTCTCGACGCGCGTCACCGGTGGGGTCGAGCGATGAACGTCACCACGCGCCGCGCCCTCATCGCTGCGATCGTCGTAGCTGCGGCGGGACTCGGCGTCTTCGCCGTCAGGGCGCGGGAGTCGGTACCGGTGGCGGCGCCGGTCGCCACCTCCACGACCCCCGCGGCACCGCCGGGCACGATCCGGCTCGCCACCGACGCACCGGTGCTCGGGATGATCCGGGTCGAGGCATTGCCGCGCGGGCCGCTGCCGTTGTCCGACGTGCTGTCGGCCCGTGTCGTCTACGACGAGGATCGCACCGCACGCGTCACCGTCGGCTTCACCGGCCGCATCGCGCGCCTGATCGCATCGACCGGCGACGTGGTGAAGCCCGGCTCGCCGCTCGCCGAGATCGACTCGCCCGACTTCGGGCTGGCGGCCGCCGACCTGATGAAGGCGCAGGCGGACGAGGAGCACAAGCGGCTGACGCTCGCGCGCTCGCGCGACCTGCTGTCGGGCGGCGTGATCCCGCAGAAGGACGTCGAGTCCGCGCAGGCCGACTTCGCGCAGGCCCGTGCCGAGACCACGCGAGCGGCCCTGCGCGTCCGCAACCTCAACCCGACCGGCACGAAGGCCAGCGGCGAACACTTCGTCCTCGCGAGCCCGATC
Organism: uncultured Burkholderiaceae bacterium; assembly: GCA_964246005.1. GTDB lineage: Bacteria > Pseudomonadota > Gammaproteobacteria > Burkholderiales > Burkholderiaceae_D > CAHJXF01. Next base: position 2,162 of record CAXTPX010000585.1, read on the forward strand.
GCCGGCGTCGTCACCGAACGCAACGCCAACCCGGCGATGGAAGTGAACCCGACGCTGGTCCTGCCGCTCTTCGTCATCAGCGACGTCGCGCATCTGTGGGTGCTGATCGACCTTCCCGAGCGGCTGCTCGGCCAGGTCCGCAACGGCGACCGCGTCGCGCTCGAAAGCGACGCGTTCCCGGGCCAGACGTTCGATGCGACGGTCGTGCACATCGCGCAGATCCTCGATCCGCTGACGCGGCGCATCGCGGTCAGGGCGCGGATCGACAACGCCGATCTGCGACTGCGGCCCGAGATGTTCGTGCGCGCGACGATGCTGCGCGAGAGCGGCAGCGGTGTTCGCGTCCCGAACGAGGCGCTGGTCAACGACGGTCTCTACAGCTACGTCTGGCTGCAGGACGACGAGCACGACTTCCGGCGCGTGCGGGTCGACGCCGTCGTCAAGGGCGCGCGCTACAGCTACGTCGATGGCGGCCTGACCGGCGGCGAGCGGGTCGTGACGTCGGGCGCGTTGCTGCTCGCTGCCGAGCACGGCGCGGGCTAGCCCGTCTCGAACGATGGATCGCATCGTCCGCTTCGCGCTGTCGCAGCGCGTCTTCGTGCTGCTGTTCATCGCGGCGCTCGCGGTCGCGGGCATGGTCGCGTTGCAGGGTCTGCCGATCGAGGCGTTCCCCGACGTGCAGGACGTGCAGGTGCAGGTCGTCACGATCGACCCGGGCCAGGCG
>CAXTPX010000586.1:0-2882 GCA_964246005.1 uncultured Burkholderiaceae bacterium
GATCCCGGCCTCGTCGTCGCGCACGTACGCGCCCATCCGCAGGTTCTCGACGATCGTCATGCGCGCGAACACGCCGCGTCCTTCGGGCACCATCGCGAGTCCTTCGGCCAGCAGCTTGAAGGTCGGCTTGCCGGCGAGGCTCTGGCCGAGATAGCGGATCTCGCCACCGCTCGGCTGCAGGAGGCCGGTGATCGCCTTCAGCGTGGTCGTCTTGCCCGCGCCGTTGGCGCCGATCAACGTGACGAGTTCGCCGGTGCGGATCTCGAGGTCGATGCCCTTGACGGCCTTGATGCCGCCGTACGACACCTTCAGCCCTTCGATCGACAACATGCGTTCTGCCGAGTTGTTCGCCGGGTCGATCGGTAGCGCCGCCATCAGTGCGCTCCGCCTGCACCCAGGTACGCCTCGATCACCGCCGGGTTCTTCTGCACGTCGGCCGGCACGCCTTCGGCGATCGGCTTGCCGTAGTCGAGCACCGTCACGCGGTTGCACAGACCCATCACGAGTTTCACGTCGTGCTCGATCAGCAGGATCGTCTTGCCGTCGCTGCGGATGTTGTCGAGGAGATCCCGCAGCGACAGCTTCTCGGTCGCGTTCATGCCGGCGGCCGGCTCGTCGAGCGCGAGCAGCTTCGGCTCGGTCGCGAGCGCGCGGGCGATCTCGAGGCGGCGCTGGTCGCCGTACGACAGCGTGCGCGCGCGGAAGTCGGCGTACTTCGCGACGCCGACGTACTCGAGGAGTTCCATCGCGCGCAGCCGGATGTCCCGCTCCTCGCGTTTCGCGCCCGGTGTGTGAAACACGGCGCCGAGCACGCCCGCATGCGTGCGCACGTGCCTGCCGACCATCACGTTCTCGATCGCGGTCATCTCGCCGAACAGGCGGATGTTCTGGAACGTGCGCGCGATCCCCGCCCTTGCGACCTCGTGCGGCGCCGACGGCGAGTAGGGCCGGCCGTCGAGTTCGAAGCTGCCGGAGTCGGGCTGGTACAAGCCGGTGATGACGTTGAAGAAGGTCGTCTTGCCCGCGCCGTTCGGGCCGATCAGTCCGTAGATCATCCCTTCCCGGATCGTCACCCCCACGTCGGAGAGCGCCTGCAGCCCGCCGAAACGCTTGTTGACGCCCTTGATCGAGAGCATGACCTTGGCCTTCGACGGATCGCGTACGGTGGCGGGCGCGACGCCGGCTTCCATCGTCATGCGCCCTCCGACGCGGCGCGCTTCGCCTTGATGCCGCCGAGACCCATGCCGTGCTCGGGTGCGGGCCACAGGCCTGCCGGCCGGAACAGCATGATCGCCACCATCGCCACCCCGTACAGCAACTGACGGATGACCTCCGCGTCGATCAGCACGTGCCCGAAGATCGCGTTCTGGACCGGCACCGCCACATGACGCAGCACTTCGGGAAACGCGGCGAGCAGGACGCCGCCGAGGATCACGCCGGGGATGTGGCCCATGCCGCCGAGGACCACCATGGCCAGCACCACGATCGACTCGAGCAGGCCGAACGACTCGGGGGACACGAAGCCCTGGAACGCCCCGAACATCGCACCCGACACGCCGCCGAACGATGCACCCATCGCGAATGCGAGCAGCTTGATGTTGCGGGTGTTGATGCCCATCGCCTTCGCGGCGATCTCGTCCTCGCGGATCGCGACCCACGCCCGGCCGATGCGCGAGTTCTGCAGGCGGATCGAGAAGAACACGATCACGACGACGAGCGCGAGGAACAGGTAGTAGTAGAGCTGCACGACCGAGACCGTGACGCCGAACATCTCGATCGGCTTGCGGAACGAGACGTCGCCGATCAGCTTCGGTTCGATGTTGAGGATGCCCTGCGGCCCGTTGGTGATGTTCACCGGCGAGTTCAGGTTGTTCATGAAGATGCGGATGATCTCGCCGAAGCCCAGCGTGACGATCGCGAGGTAGTCGCCGCGCAGCTTCAGCGTCGGCGCACCGAGGATCACGCCGAAGGTCGCGGCCAACGCGGCGCCGGCCGGGATGATCACCCACATCGGCAGATGGATGCCGTTCGCGGTGATCTCCGGGCCGAACACGCCGACCAGCCAGTTGCCGAGGTCGGGATACGTGTCGACGAAGGACTGCAGCACGACGGCGAACTGGGGCGATGCGAGCAGCGCGCAGAGATAGGCGCCGATCGCATAGAACGCGATATAGCCGAGGTCGAGCAGTCCCGCGAAGCCGACGACGATGTTGAGCCCGAGCGCCAGCATGATGTACAGCAGCGCGAAGTCGAGGATGCGGACCCAAGAGTCGCCGGCCTGGCCCGCCACGACGGGCGCGATCAACAGCGCGACGACGAGGATCGCGAGGCCGGTGTAGGCCTTCTTCGTCGGCGCCCCGAGCGGCAGGGCGGGATCGAGCACCGGTTCCGTCGTGGTGGCACTCATGCGCGGTCCGCCACGCGTTCACCCATGATCCCCGACGGTCGCAACGTCAGCACGATGATCAGCACCACGAACGCGAAGATGTCCTGGTAGTTGCTGCCGAGGAAGTTGTCGGTGAGGTCGCCGATATAGCCGGCGCCGAGCGACTCGACGACGCCGAGGATCAACCCGCCGACCATCGCGCCGTAGATGTTGCCGATGCCGCCCAGCACCGCGGCCGTGAACGCCTTCAGCCCCGGGATGAAGCCCATGTAGAAATGCGCGACCGAGTAGTTGGCCGCGATCATCACGCCGGCGACCGCGGCGAGCGCTGCGCCGATCGCGAAAGTCGCGACGATCACCGAGTTCGCGTTGACGCCCATCAAGCTCGCGATGCGCGGGTTCTCGGCCGTGGCGCGCATCGCACGGCCGAGCTTCGTCTTCTCGACCAGCAGCACGAGGCCGGCCATCATCGCCGCCGCGACGATCAGGGTCATGA
>CAXTPX010000587.1:0-2882 GCA_964246005.1 uncultured Burkholderiaceae bacterium
GGCCTCGCCGCGGGGCGCGCGCCGCGCGCGTGGCGCATGCGGGTGCCCAGCGGCGACGTGGCGTTCGAAGACCGGGCGCTCGGAACGATCCGTCAGGACCTCGCGCGCGAGGTGGGCGACTTCGTCGTCAAGCGTGCCGACGGTCCCTGGGCTTATCAGCTGGCGGTCGTCGTGGACGACGCTGCGCAAGGGATCACGGACGTCGTCCGCGGTGCGGACCTCGTCGACTCGACCCCACGGCAGCGCTTGCTGCAGGAGGCGCTGGGCCTCGCGCGGCCCCGGACGCTGCATGTCCCGGTCGTGGTCGATGCGAACGGCGACAAGCTGTCGAAGAGCTCGGACGCCGACGCGCTCGATCCGGTCGAACCGTTGCCGGCGTTACGGGAAGCGGCGCGACACCTCGGGCTGCGGATCGGCATCACCGACACCGTCGAGCGATTCTGGGAAGACGCGACCCGGGCATGGGCCGAGCGCTGGATCAGCCCTTCTTCGAGCCACCCAGCAGTGCCGCGATCTTCCGAGCGGGCTTGACCAGCGGAGAGGACGCGGACGACGGCGCCACCTCCGGCGAGAGCGTGGCGGCATCCGGCTCCTTCGGCTCGTAGGGCTTCACGAAGAAGTCGTCGACGACCTCGTGGTGACCCCGGGCGCGGGAGGCATATCGCGGCGCGCGCGGACCGGCCTGCTGGCCGGCGGCATCCCAGGCGGCATCGCGTGCGGGCGGCCGATCCGCAACGGCGCGCTCGGGGCGCTCGGGGCGACCACTGCGCGCGGTGTCGGGGCGCCGTTCACGTTCGCGCACGCGCAGGCCTTCGAGCGTCAGGCGTTCGAGCGGGTGCTTCGTCAGCTTCTCGATCTCGGCGAGCAGCCGTTCTTCTTCCGGCGCCATCAACGAGATCGCGATGCCGGACGCGCCTGCACGGCCGGTACGGCCGATGCGATGGATGTAATCCTCGGGCGCGTACGGCAGGTCGTAGTTGATCACGGCGGGCAACTCGGCGATGTCGAGCCCGCGTGCCGCGACATCGGTCGCGACCAGCACTTCGATCTCGCCCTGCTTGAACGCCTCGAGCGCGAGCATCCGGTCCTTCTGGCTCTTGTCACCATGGATCGCATCGGCGTTGATGCCTTCGGCCTTCAATTCGCGGGCGAGGCGGCCGGTGCCGATCTTGGTATTCGAGAACACCAGCACCTGCTTCAGGGCCCGCTCGCGAATGATGTGAGCCACGGCTGCGCGCTTCTGATCGGACGGCAGCGAATAGACGATCTGCTGTACCAGTTCGGCGGTCGCGTTGCGTCGCGCGACCTCGATGACGACCGGATCCTTCTGAAAACTCTGCGCGAGGCGCTTGATCTCGTTCGAGAAGGTGGCCGAGAAAAGGAGGTTCTGACGCTTCGCCGGCAGCAGGTTGATGATGCGCTGCAGGTCGGGCAGGAAGCCCATGTCGAGCATGCGATCCGCTTCGTCCAGGACCAGCACCTGCACCTGCGACAGGTTCAGTGTTTTCTGCTGGACATGGTCGAGCAGGCGGCCCGGCGTCGCGATCAGCAGTTCGACGCCCGCGCGCAGCGCGGCCGTCTGCGGCGCCATGTCGACGCCGCCGAACACGACTGCGGACCGGAGGTTGGTGTACTGCGAATAGCGCGCGACGTTGGCGGCGACCTGATCGGCGAGCTCGCGCGTGGGCATCAGCATCAGCGCCCGCACCGGATGACGCGCAGGCGACGCGCTGTTGCTCGACAGCGCCAGCAGGTTCTGGATGATCGGCAACGCGAAGCCGGCAGTCTTACCGGTCCCGGTCTGCGCCGCGCCCATCACGTCGCGCCCGGCCATGACGACCGGGATCGCCTGCACCTGGATCGGCGTCGGGATCGAATAGCCCTGCTCCGTGAGTGCCCGGAGGATGGTCGGGTCGAGGCCGAAGCTCGCGAAGTCCACCGTCGCCGCGGGGGCTTCCACTGCGGGTGACGGGTCGGGGTGGGTCGCGCGTTCGTCCGCATGCTCCGCGTGCGCGGTTGATTCGGTTTCTGTCACCGTGACCTGGTTTCGAAGGGGAAGGAGCCGGAGGCGAAGACGTGGAACGCCGCGCAGGACCCGGGAATCCGGGGCCGGATTATCGCAGACCGGCGCCCCGGGCGCCACGGGCCTGTCAGTCGATGGTATCGAGCACTTCGCCCAGCGTGCGGCAGATCTCGCGGATCTGGGCCGCATCGATCACCAGTGGGGGCGACATCGCCAGCGTGTCACCGGTGACACGCAGCAGAACGCCACGCTCGTAGGCGCGCCTGAAGACGTCCATGCCGCGCGCCCCCGGCTGCCCGACCCTGGCCGCCAATTCGACGCCACCGATCAGGCCCAGGTTGCGGATGTCGACGACGTGCCTCTGACCCTTCAACGCATGGAGCTCGTCTTCCAGCACCTTCGCCATCGCGGCCGCGTTGGCGAACGCGCCGATCTCGTCGTAGACGTCGAGCGTGGCGAGCGCGGCCGCGCACGCGAGCGGGTGACCGGAATAGGTGTAGCCGTGGAAGAACTCGATCGCGCCCGCCGGGCCGTGCATGAAGGCGTCGTGGACGTGCGGCTTCACGAAGACGGCGCCCATCGGGACGCAGCCGTTGGTGAGGCCCTTGGCGACCGTCATCAGGTCCGGCTCGACGCCGAAGTAATCCGTCGCGAACGGCATGCCGAGGCGTCCGAATCCCGTGATCACTTCGTCGAAGATCAGCAGGATGCCGTGCTTCGTGCAGATGTCGCGCAGCCGCTTCAGGTAGCCGACCGGCGGCACGAGGACACCGGTCGACCCGGCGACGGGCTCGACGATCACCGCGGCGATGGTCGACGCGTCGTGCAACGCGACGATGTCCTCGAGCCGGTCTGCCAG
>CAXTPX010000588.1:0-2880 GCA_964246005.1 uncultured Burkholderiaceae bacterium
CCGCCGACGACCGTCATGAACAGGTACTCGATGCCCGCGTTGACACCGAACGGCGTCGGGTTGATCGAGCGCTGCAGATGGGCGTACAGCCAGCCCGAGATCGACGCCAGCGACGCGGCATAGACGAACACCACGACCTTGACGCGCGTCGTGTTGACGCCGAACGACTCGGCCATGCCGGCGCCGCCACGCAACGCGCGGATCGCGCGGCCCGGCCGCGAGTCCAGCAGCGCCTGCATCGACACGATGGCCGCGAGGACGAACAACCAGATCAACCAGTAGATGTCGCGGCCCTTCTCGAGCGACCAGCCGAACAGCGTGATCGGCGGCAGGCCGTTCAGCCCGTCGTACTTGCCGAGGAAGTCCATGTTGCCGAACAGGAAGTAGAAGCTGATGCCCCACGCGATCGTGCCGAGCGGCAGGTAGTGGCCCGACAGGCGCAGCGTCACGAGCCCGATCACGAGCGCGATCAGCGCGGTCGCGACGAGGCCCGCGGGCAACGTGATCCACGGCGACAGGTGGTAGACCGTCGTCAGGTAGCCGCTCATGTACGCGCCGATGCCGACGAACGCGGCTTGGCCGAACGAGGTCAGCCCGCCGACACCGGTCAGGAGCACGAGGCCGAGCACGACCAGGCTGGAGAGCCCGATGTAGTTCATCAGCGTGATCCAGAACTCGGGCGTGGCCGGGATCAGCGGCAGCGCGACGAGGACGATCAACGCCGCGATGAAGGCGATGCGCCCCGAGGTGAACGTCCTGGGATTCATTCGTCTTCCTCGACATGCTTGCTCGTCATCGACCGCAGCAGCAGCACCGGCAGGATCAGCGTGAACACGATGACCTCCTTGTACGCGCTGGCCCAGAACGACGAGAACGATTCGAGGATGCCGACGCCGATCGCGCCGGCGGCCGCGATCGGATAGCTCGCGAGGCCGCCGATGATCGCCGCGACGAAGCCCTTCAGGCCGATCAGGAAGCCCGAGTCGTAGTAGATCGTCGTGATCGGCGCGATCAGCATGCCCGAGAAGGTGCCGATCAGCGCGGCGACCGCGAACGTGATGCGGCCGCTCATCACGGTGCTGATGCCCATCAGCCGCGCGCCGCGCCGGTTGACGGCGGTCGCGCGGAGCGCCTTGCCGTACAGCGTGAACTCGAAGAAGAGATAGAGCGCGACGATCAGCGCGAGGCTCGTGCCGACCACGACCAGCGTCTGCGCCGAGATGTTTTGTGCGCCGATCGTGATCGATCCTTCGGCGAAGGCCGGCGTGCGCGAGCCTTCAGCCCCGAAGAAGATCAGCCCGAGCCCGGTCATCGCGAGGTGCACGCCGACCGACACGATCAGCAGCACCAGCACCGACGCTTCGGCCACCGGCTGGTACGCGATGCGATACAGGATGGGACCGAACGGCACGCACAGGGCGAGTGTCAGCAGCACGTTGACGCCGAGCGGAAGGCCGTGACCGGCCGCGTAGCGTGCGAGGCCGTAGACCACGATCGGCAGGACGAGGAAGCCGAGGGTCGAGCGGATCAGCGGCCGCGCATTGCGGAAGCGCACGGCGACCGCGACGTCCATGAGCCACGCGACGACCCCGGCTGTGACCAGCAGGGTCGCGGTGCCCGGTGTCTTGCCCCCGACGAACCCGGCCAGCGTCAATGCGCCGAACGTGACGAACTCGCCTTGCGGAATGAAGATCGCTCGCGTGACCGCGAACACCAGCACCAGCGCGATCGCGAGCAACGCATAGATCGCACCGTTCGTGATGCCGTCCTGGATCAGGATCAGCGCGATGGAGGTGTCCATCCGGTCCTAGACGCTTTCGCCGATCTTCATTTCGTCGTTCCCGCGCAGGCGGGAACCCGGCGTCGTACGTGCAGCAGCGATCGTTGCGAAGTCAACGACACTGGATTCCCGCGTTCGCGGGAATGACGAAGCAGGGTGAGGTGCTTCGCGGCGATGACCGAAAGCGATGCGCCGCTCGGCGTCACTTCTGCAGCACCCACTTGCCGTTGTCGATCATCACCATCACGCGACCGCGCTGGTCCAGCCCCGCGTGGTCCGTCTTCGACATCGTGAACACGCCGTGCGTCGCCGCGACGTTGGACGTCGCCTCGAGCGCATCACGGAGCGCCTTGCGAAACGCGGGCGTGCCCGGCTGCGCGGTCTTCAGCGCCTCGGGAATCGCCTTCTGCAGCACCAGCCCGGCGTCGTACAGATGCGCGCCGAACGTCGCGACCGAACCCGCGCCGTACGCCGCCTCGTAGTCCTTCACGTACTGCAGCGCGGGCGCCTTCGACGCATTGCTGTCGGGCAGCTGCGCCGCGACCAGGATCGGGCCGGACGGCAGGATCGTACCGTTGCAGTCGGCGCCGCAGACCCGCAGGAAGTCGGCGTTCGCCACGCCGTGGGTCTGGTAGTACTTGCCCTTGTAGCCGCGCTCCTTCAACGCCTTCTCGGGCAACGCGGCCGGCGTGCCGGCACCGGCGATCAGGATGGCGTCGGGGTTGGCCGACATCAGCTTCAGGACCTGCCCCGTCACGCTCGTGTCGGCGCGTGCATAGCCTTCGTTCGCGACGATCTTGATGCCCTTGGCTTCGGCGACCTTCGAGAACTCGGCGTACCAGCCCTGCCCGTACGCGTCCGAGAAGCCGATGAAGCCGACCGTCTTCACGCCGGCGGCGGCCATGTGGTCGGCGATCGCGCTCGCCATCAGCGCATCGTTCTGCGGCGTCTTGAAGACCCACGCGTGCTTCGCGTCGACCGGCTCCACGATCTTGGCGCTGGCGGCCATGCTGATCATCGGCGTCTGCAGTTCGGTCACGACGTCGATCATCGCGAGCGAGTTCGGCGTGACCGACGAGCCGAGGACCACGTCGACGTTG
>CAXTPX010000589.1:0-2879 GCA_964246005.1 uncultured Burkholderiaceae bacterium
CAAGTCGGCGCTCCTCTTCATCGACCTCGATCAGTTCAAGGCGCTCAACGACACGCTGGGACACGCGGCGGGCGATGCGACGCTGAAGCGGGTCGCGGATTGCCTGCTGTCGGCGGTTCGCAAGGCCGACACCGTCTGTCGCTTCGGCGGCGACGAGTTCGTGGTCCTTCTGGGCGAGGTGTCCGCGACCCCCGGCGCGGGATTGATCGCGGCGAAGATCATCGCGGCGATCCGCGAGGCGGGGTCCGTGCATGCGGCCGGACCGCTGGTCACCGCCAGCATCGGCATCAGTGTCTATCCGGACGATGGCGAGGATGCGCAGACGCTGATCGAACTCGCCGATGCGGCGATGTATCGCGCGAAGGCGTTCGGCGGCGGATATTTCCTGTTCCACAGCGCGGCCGCCGCCCTCGAGACGTCCGGTCGCGCAGCGCCCCGGCCGGAGACGGATCGTCGTGCCCGGTCGGCTCGCGTGTCGAACACGTCCCGGATCGATCCGCTGGACACGAATCTCCGCGAGGCGAACGAGGAACTGCTGTTCGCGTCGCTGCGTGGGAGCGACGAGCGCCAGCGCGCGGAAGACCGGCTGCAGATGGCGATGGAAGCCGTCGGCATGGGCAGCTTGGAACTGGACCTCGTCACCGATTGCATGACCACGTCGGCCGGCGCCGACCTCCTCTTCGGCATCCCGGCCCCGACCGCGCCGGAGCCGCTCGCCGCATTCGTCGAACGCTTCGTCGACGACGATCGCGATCCGATCGCGACGATGTTCGAGGCGGCGCGCACGACAGGGACGCTGGAGTTCGAACGGCGCGCCCGCCGGGTCGACGACGGCAACCTGCGCTGGCTTCACGTCAAGGGCAGAACCCTCTTCGAGCGAGGCGTGGCGCGAAGCATCGTGGGCGTCGTCGAGGACGAGAGCGATCGCCGGTCGGTCGAAGCGCAGTTGCGCCAGTCGCAGAAGATGGAGGCGGTCGGCCAGTTGACCGGCGGCATCGCGCACGACTTCAACAATCTGCTGCTCGTGATCGGTGGCAACCTCGAACTGCTCGAGCGTCGCATGCCGACCGACGACCGGACCATCCGGCTCCTCGCGTCCGCGCGCCGAGCCGTCGCCAGCGGCAGCAAGCTCAGTGAGCAATTGCTCGCTTTCGCGCGGCGGCAGGACCTGCGAATGGACGTGCTCGCCGTCACCGAGCTGCTTCCGACATTCGAGGACCTGTTGCGAAGCGCGGTCAGCGGGACGGTGGTCGTCGACGTCGTCGCGAACGCCGAGGCTTGGCGTTGCTACGGCGATCCGCATCAGCTGGAGGTCGCGATCCTCAACCTCGCGATCAACGCGCGCGATGCGATGTCGGATGGCGGCGGTCGCCTGACCCTCGAATTCGGCAACATCGTGGCCACGTCGGCGTTCGCCGCGAGCTGGGGCGGCATCGCCGGAGAATACGTCGCCATCCGGGTGTCGGACAACGGCGTCGGCATGCCGGCCGACGTGAAGGCGCGGGCGTTCGAGCCGTTCTTCACGACCAAGGAGACCGGCAAGGGCACCGGCCTCGGACTGAGCCAGGTCTACGGCTTCGCGCGCCAGTGCGGCGGCTTCGTCAGCATCACGGACGGCCCCGGGGGGGGAACCGCCGTCACGATCCACCTGCCGCGGTCGACCCTCGACCGGGACCGGGTGCAGGTGCAGGAGCAGCCCCCTTCGGGACTGACGGGCGACGGCCGCGTGGTGCTGGTCGTCGACACCAACGCCGACGTCCGCGCGGTCGCCCGAGCGATGCTGGGCGAACTCGACTATCAGATCGTCGAGGCCGAAAGCGCGGATGCGGCGCTGTCCATCCTGTCGGGCGGCACCGCCGTGCACCTGGTGCTCAGCGACGTCGTGCTCCCCGGTATCGGCGGCATCGCGCTGGTCCGCGCGATCCGCCTGCTGCACCCCGACATGCCGGTTCTCCTCATGTCGGGCTCCATGGCGCAGCTGGCCGTGGGCGATGACACCGGCCGCGCCTTGCCGATCGTGAGGAAACCGTTCACGCAGTCGGCGTTGTCGACCGCGATGCAGAGACTGCTGCAGCGCCAGCCCGTCCGCTGATCGTGCCGGTCAACGCGCCGGCATGAAGCCGCTCTTCTCGATCACCGCGTGCGCGTCCCTGGAACTCAGCTCGCGCACCAGCGCCGCCGCTTCCTTCGGGTGCTTGCTCGCGACCAGCGCGCCGGCGTCGTAACGGGTCAGCCGCTGCAGGTCGGCCGGCAACGGCCCGACCAGGTGGACGCCGGCGACCGGCAGGATCTCGCTGATCTGATGCAGGCCGAGGTCGGCCTCGCCGCGCGCCACCGCCTCGACGACGTTGCCGCCGTCGACGCGGATCGTCTTGTCGCGCATCGCATCCTCGATGTGCAGCTCCTTGAAGACGCTCTCGACGAGTCGGCCACTGCTGCCCTTCGCGGGATCGACGATGACGACCTTCTGCGCCGCGAGCAACGTGGCGCGCAACGCGTCGGCCGTGCGGATGTCCGGGACCGGCGCGCCGCTCTTCACCGCGACGCCGACCTCGGTGGCGCCGAGCGCGCGTCGCGTCGTGACGTCGAGCAGCCCCTGCTTCATCAACGAGAACGCCTCTTCGCTCGGCACGATCACCACGTCGGGACGCTCGCCCTTCGCGATGCGCTCGCGGATGGCGCCGGCCGTCGCATAGGTGACCGCGACCCTCGACGACGACGCGTCGTGCTTCGCGAGGAGCGCGGACACGGGCGCCTTCAGCGCGCCGGCGCACAGCACGGTCAGGTCGTCGGCTGCGGCCGCCGGGCCGGCGAACGTGGCAGCGACGAAGACGCCGGCGAGAGAGCGGCAGAGGCGCGCGGGCGCTCTCATGCGGCCA
>CAXTPX010000590.1:0-2879 GCA_964246005.1 uncultured Burkholderiaceae bacterium
CGGGATGCCCCTGAATGCCTTCGGACGGAAAGCCCGACATCTCGCGCGGCGTCGATAGGGTCGAGATGAAGCCGATCCCTTCGCCCTCGCCGTTCAGGTAGTCGTAACCCCAGCGCCATTGATAGCCGGTCGCCTTGACCGTGAGGTCGGCGTTGGTGGTGTCCTTCATGTCGACGATCAGCCGCGTCGCGGGCAGTGCCATCGCGATCACGATCACGAACGGCACGATGGTCCAGATGATCTCGACGGTCGTGTTCTCGTGCCACGTTTCGGCCTTGTGGCCGAGCGACTTCCGGTGCTTCAGGATCGCGTAGAACATCACGCCGAAGACCAGGACGAAGATCACGAGACAGATGATCAACATCAACGTGTGCAGGTCGTAGATGTCGGACGCGATCTTCGTCACGCCGACCGGCAGGTTGAGCTGATTGACCTTCGGTCCGCCTGGCGCGTCGCCCACCGCCCAGGCGACGTTGGCGATCGAAGCAGCGAGCAGGGAGGCGATGCCGACGACGATGGACGACACGGCTGGCGTTGCAGCCCGCCCTGATCCCCGCTCTGCAGCCCTGACTGCAGCGGACGCGCGCTCGCGCAGGACTCCGACGAAAGACATCATGTACTCGATTCTCCGATCAACCGGCCGCCGGGCCGGTTCGTCCTGCCGTTGAAAGAGCCTGGCGCAGTTCGCGGGCGAAGCGCCTGCGTTCCCGATCACCGACGAATCGCCCGAGGACGATCCGCTCACCACGCGCCACCACCGCGAGGCTGCCGCGCGGTCTGGCTTCCATCTCGACCCGCGCGGCGCGCGGATCGATCCGCAGCACGCTCCGCTTGTTGCCGTCGACCGATTCGATCTCCAGCGCATCGGCGCGGAGCGACACCCGTTCGCAGTCGACCGCATGGCGCGCATACACCAGCAACGCGATGCCGAGGGCGGCCATTTCAATGACCGAGAAGGGAAGAATCATCCAGGCACCGCGAAGCAGGAAGGCGATCGCGATAATGGCCGAAGCCGTGACGAGCGAAAGGTAGAACGCGCCCACCTGGCGCGGGGACAAGGCACAGTTGCGGCTGAGCATCCAGACCCGCTGGGTACCAGATACCGTTTCTGCCTCGTGTACCTGGAACATGCCCGTATCACTGTTGGAGCTTGGAGCGCGCTGTCGAACCTGTCGCGTGGCTCGCGGGACCCGCTGTTTTGCGCCGACGGATTATAGGGATTTCAGGGTATCGCGGCAAGCCGATGCAGTGCAGCAACCCGGCCGTAGGACGTCTAGCGATTCCGCTCGATCCGCACGATCGTCTCGCCGCGGCTCGTCGTGCGCGGCTCGCCCTTCCAGGCGTGCGCGAAGATCAGCTCGAACGTCAACCTCGATCGGCCGTCGGCACCCCGTGTCCGCTCGAGTGCCTCGTCGACCCGTCGACCGTAGCGGCGCCCTCGAAGCGAACGAATCCGTGCGTCTAGCGCGTTCCCGCCGAGCGCGCGGACGTCGCGCCACAGACTGGCGGTGCTCGGATACGTGAGCGTCAGTCGTTCCATGTCCACGACCGGCGACGTGAAGCCCGACGCCACCAGCATGTCGCCGTAGTCGTGCATGTCGGTGAACGGCATCACATGGCTCAGCGAATCGACCTCGGCGAATGCGGCCGCGACCTCGCGCAGCGTATCGGGACCGAACGCCGAAAAGACCACGAGCCCTCCCACCCGCGTGACCCGGCTCCACTCCGGCAACACGCGGTGCGGCTCGGCGCTCCAGTGCAGCGACAGGTTCGACCACAGCAGGTCGAAGCGGTGAGCAGCGAAGGGCAACGCTGCGAGATCGCCGCCGGCGAGGAGCGGCCCGGTCTCCTGGCGAAGCAGGCGCGACAGCCGCGACGGCCGCTCGTTCGCGGCAGCGCGCACGAGTCGCGGCAACGACGCGTCCACGCCGCAGACCGTCGCCCCGTCGAAGCGCTCGCGCAGCGCTGCCAGGTCGCCACCGGACCCGCAGCCGAGATCGAGCACGCGCGCGACGTCCAGACGCATCGTCGCCAGGCGTTCGATCATGCGGCGCGACACCTCGCGGGCGAGGAAGTCGTCGCCTTCCAGCGTCCGCCGGCTCGTGAAGAGCTGGCGCGTTCGCGATGCGTCGATCGGCAGGCGTTCTTCGGGGACGCTCATCGGGCCGGGACCCGATCACTCGAATCGACGATGCGACGGTACCGGCCATCGCGCGACACTGCGAGACCCCGATACCCTCCCGCGTCGATCGGATGCTGGCTGCCGCGCTCGACTGGTTGTTTCCCACGGCCTGCCTGCTCTGTTCGGCGGCGGGCGACGATCTGTGCGCCACTTGTCGACGCCAGGTCGGCGCTGGTCTCGAGTACGGCTGTTCCCGTTGCGCAATCCCGCTGCCCGATCCGGGCGGGAGCGCGGGCACGGCGGGGCACTCGGGCGATGCAACCGTCGAGCGACAGTGCGGGCGCTGCATGAAACGCGCGCCGGCGTTCGACCGCACGCTGGCCGCGGCGCGTTACGAGGCACCGTTCGACCAGTTGATCCGCGGGCTCAAATACGGGGCGACGCTCGCCTACGTGCCGCTCTTCGCCGATCTGATCGATGCGCGCATCGTCGCCGCGCGGGCGAACGGATGGCACGGCATCGATGTCGTCGTCCCGGTGCCGTTGTCGCGCGAGCGGATGGCGACGCGCGGGTTCAATCAGTCGATCGAGATCGCGAAGATCGTTGCGCGGCAGGTCGGCCGGCCGCTCGACGCGACGAGCGTCGTGCGCATCCTTGACACGTCGCCGCAGGCATCGCTGCCGATCGGCGCACGACGCCGGAACATGCGGGGTGCGTTCGCCGTGATCGATTCGCGCAGGGCCTGCGTCGACGGCTT
>CAXTPX010000591.1:0-2873 GCA_964246005.1 uncultured Burkholderiaceae bacterium
CCGGGCGGTCCGCAACGAATTTGAGCGCTGCGGGGCTCGTGACCTCGAGGCTGTGATCCCCACCCATGCTGTCGATCGCGATACGAATCGGCATGCGCGCGACTTCAGCAGCAGGAAGGTCGCCGAACGTGGGCCGCTGCAGGCACCGAAGACGAATCAGCCGTCGCGGCAAGGACGGCGACGACGCGCCGTCCGGCTCGAACGATCACTCGTCGTTCTTGGTCTTGACGACCTTCTTGCCGCGATAGAAGCCGTTGGGACTGATGTGGTGACGACGATGCACCTCGCCGGTCGTCGGCTCGACGGCGAGCGGCGGCGGGGTCAGGAAGTCGTGCGCACGGTGCATGCCGCGCTTGGAGGGCGACTTCTTGTTCTGTTGGACAGCCATGGGAACTCCGGAATCTGACGACGAATTTGGTTAGCCGAGGATTCTAGCACGGCCGATGCCCGCCACCGGCGGGTCCGGGTCATCGATCGGTTTGGAAACAACGCATTAGGCAAGCGCCGGCCCATCCTCACGGCCGCCACGTCAATGACCGGGGTCGTCGTCGCCGTCGGCGCCGGACGGGCGCCTCAACGCGGCCAGCACCGCGAACGGCGACGGCTTGCGAACGGTGGCGATCGCCTCGTTCGCGCCGTCGGGACATACCGCGTGCCGGGGGGCGACGGGCAACGCGAGGATGACCTCGTCCTCGATCAGCGCGTCCAGGTCGAAGTGCGCGGCGCCCACCACCACGTCGAAGTCGTCGTCCTGATCGAGCCGGTCGGCGCTGTCCTCGTCGTCGGCAACGAGAAACCGCGAGCGAAGATGGAGCGGTTGCTTCATGGGCTGCAGGCAGCGCTGGCAGATCAGGACCACGTCGCCGTCGATGCGCAGATCGAGCCGCGGCGCGCCGTGCCGGCCGCGCATCGATCCCGCCGCGGACCAGGCGAGCGCGCCATGACGGTCGGGCGTCTCGATGCGAGCGAGCGCCGAGAGCGGCGCCTCGCCGCTCGCCGTCTCGTCGTTGCGCACGAACTCGAACAGGTCGATCTTCATCCGGATCTCTCGCGCTGGTTACGGTCGACGCATCGTCGCGGGACGTGATAATACGGCCCGACCGCGCGCCGGTGCTCCGCCCGCGGCCCCTGCACGTCCCATCGTCGACCTAGCCATCGTGACCAGCCCGCTTCGCCCTCCGCTCGTACTCGCTTCGGGCTCGCAATACCGGCGCACGCTGCTGGAACGCCTGGACCTTCCTTTCACGATCGACGTACCGGACGTCGACGAGCGGGCGGGACCGGGCGAGGAGCCGATCGCCACGGCCGCACGCCTGTCGCGGACCAAGGCCGAGACGGTCGCGAAGCGTCATCGCGAGGCCGTGGTGATCGGGTCGGACCAGGTGGCCGAGTGCGATGGACAGGCGTTCGGCAAGCCGGGCGGGCACGACGCGGCGGTCGTGCAACTGAAGACACTGCGTGGCAGGGAGGTCCTCTTCCACAGCGGGCTCTGCGTGCTCGCGCCGATGTCCGCGCCGACGTTCGATAGCGACACGCGGGTGGTCACCACGACGGTCCGCTTCCGCGCGCTCGACGACGCCGATATCGAACGCTACCTGCGACGCGAGACCCCGTACGACTGCGCCGGGAGCGCGAAGGCCGAAGGTCTCGGCATCGCGCTCCTCGAGCGGATCGACAGCGACGATCCGACCGCGCTGATCGGCCTCCCGCTGATCGCGCTGGTCTCGATGCTCAACCGCATCGGCTATCCGGTCCTGTCGTGACCACCGGCAAGCTCTATCTCATCCCGAACGCGCTCGGCGACGGTGACCTGCAGAGCGTGTTGCCGGCGAGCACGGCGGGGATCGCGGCGAACCTCGACTATTTCATCGGCGAGAACGCGAAGTCCACGCGCGCCTTCCTGAAGCGGATCGATGCCGTCGTACCGCTCGCGCGTCCGGTCCAGCAGATCGAGATCGCGGCGCTCGACGTGTCGACACCCGACCCGGCATTGCCGGCGCTCCTCGCACCGATCCTCGCAGGACGCGACGGCGGCCTCGTCTCCGAAGCCGGCTGCCCTGCGATCGCCGACCCGGGCGCGACGCTCGTCCGACTCGCGCATCGCCATGCCGTCGAGGTCGTGCCGCTGGTGGGTCCGTCGGCGATCCTGCTCGCGTTGATGGCGAGCGGCCTCGATGGACAGCGCTTCGCGTTCGACGGCTACCTGCCGAGCGACGCGCGTGAGCGGATCGATGCGATCCGCAATGCCGAGAAGCGGTCGGCCGATCTGCGTCAGACGCAGGTGTTCATCGAGACGCCGTATCGCAACGTCGCACTGTTCGATGCGCTCGTCGAGCACTGCCGACCCGACACGATGCTGTGTGTCGCGCGCGACCTGACGCTGGGCACGCAGTGGATCGCGACCCGCGCGGCGAGCGCGTGGCGCGGCGTGACGGTGGACCTGCACCGGCGCCCCACGGTGTTCCTGCTGCTGGCCGCCGCCGGCTCCCGCCGACCTCTTCGGACCGGTCAGTCGAACGTGAACGTGTAGAAGATGTCGACGCCGCTCTCGGTGCCGGCCTGCACCTGCAGGTCGACCCGCTTGTAGACGTTGTAGCGGACCTTGATCAGGGTCGCGGCGTGCGTGAAGCCCTGCTCGAAGCTCACGCGGAGGCGCGACGAGATCTGCTTGCCGACGGTCAGGAGGCCGCCCTTGTCGCCGCCGAGGCCCGACACGCCGATCTCGTCGACGCCGAGCGTGGCCGCGATGCGCGACTGGATGCTGGCCGAGTCCGACGAACCGAGCAGGCTCGACGCGGCGGTCGTCAGCAACGCGAAGTCCGACTTGCTCGACGCCGCCAGGCCGTGGCCGAGCACCAGCCACGACAGCTTCT
>CAXTPX010000592.1:0-2872 GCA_964246005.1 uncultured Burkholderiaceae bacterium
GCCTCGCACTACGCGCCGGTGACGCCGGTGGTCCTGGTCGACGCGGCGACGCTCGACGACGCGGGCGACGACGTCGTGGTGTGGACCTGGTCGGCGAAGCACCTGCGGACGCGCTGGCATCGCGCGCCGCGCGACGCGACGGTCTACGCGCACGCGCTCTATGCGACGCTGCGGACGCTCGACGACGAGGGCGCGCAGGCGATCTGGATCGAGCGACCGCCGGCGACGTCGGCGTGGGCGGGCGTCAACGATCGGCTGAAGAGGGCGGCGAGTCCGGCCTCGTGATCCGTGGTTCATCACAACGAAGGAGGGGACAGCATGTTCAGTCACGTCATGATCGGCAGCAACGACCTCGAGCGGTCGAAGCGCTTCTACGATGCCCTGTTCGGCGCGATCGGCGGCAAGCCGAGCCGGTCCGATTCGCACGGCCGCCTGGTCTACGTGCATCGGGGCGCCGCCCTGATGATCACCAGGCCGATCGACGGCAACGCCGCCACATTCGCCAACGGCGGCACGATCGGTTTCACGGTCGACGATGCCGGCGCGGCCGATGCGTGGCATGCCGCGGGCGTCAGCAACGGCGGCACCGCCGTCGAAGATCCTCCCGGTCCTCGCAAGGGCGACTTCGGCCCGCTGTACCTCGCGTACCTGCGTGACCCGGACGGCAACAAGCTGTGCGCGATGCATCGAAGCGCTGGCTGAGCGAACGCCACGTCGTCGTTCCCGCGCAGGCGAAGCCCGGTGTCGTGCCCGGTCTCGTTGTCGGCACACAACATCGCTGGCCCGCGTTCGCGGGCACGACGACGACGCCTGCTAGCCGATCGCCATCGACGCTCGGCAATCCGTATTAACCCGCCTATCCTTTTCGATCGAGCCGTTGCACCTTCCTTCCCCGTCCCGTAGAGGACACCGACCCTCCTGCCGCGCTCCGCCGGCAGTCGTCGAACACCGGAGACAGCAATGATTTCGTCGCGAAAGCTTCTCGCTTGCGCATTCGTCGCCGCCGCATGCGCGTCGGTCGCGTCGTGCGGCCACGATGACGGCAGTCCCGTCACGTTGACCGGCACCTCGGTGAAGGTCCTGTCGACGCGCGCCGACCTGGTGACCGGCGGTTCGGCGCTCGTCGAGGTGGATCTGCCGGCGAACGCGGTACCCGGCCGTCTCAAGGTGATGGTCGGCGCGACCGACCAGACCAGCGTGTTCACGGTGCGCAGCGACGGTCGTATCGTCGGTCTGGTCACGGGTCTCGCGACGGGCGACAACCCGGTGACCGTGACCTCGCTCGACAATTCCTTCTCGGGCGCCAAGCTGACGCTGACCAATCACCCGATCGGCGGCCCGCTGCTGCAGCCGAGCCAGCCGCAACCGTGGATCTGCGCGACCCCGGTACCGACCAATGCCACGACGACCACGCCGGCCACCAATGCGAGCGGCTTGTCGACCACGGCGGTCGATGCCCAGTGCAACATCGCAGCGGAGAGTCATTTCTTCTATCGCACGTTGACGCCGGTCCTCGTCACGGCGGGAGACGGCGGCTGCAGCTTCGTGTTGCCCGATCCGTCACCGACGATCGCGAATCCGCGTCCGTCCACGCCGGCCAACTCCTGCCTGCAGCCGTACGTCGTCGGCACGACGCCGGACAGCGCCGTCGCGATGACGACGCCGCTCGGGTCGTCGACGGCCGTCAAGTACATCGTGCGCGTCGAGCGCGGCACCGTGAACCGCGGCATCTACGACGTCGCGGTGCTCTACGACCCGACGAAGCCGTGGACCGCCGCCGCGCCACAGGCGCAATGGAACCGCAAGGTGGTGTATTCGTTCGGCGCGAGCACCGGGCAGCCGCGTCTGCAATTCAGGACCGAGCAGAACTGGGCCGACGACAACGCGTTGTCCCGCGGGTTCATGACGATCGACAACAGCCTCGACGACTCGCTCTACAACTCCAACCGCATCATCAACGTCGAGACGGTGATGATGATGAAGGAGTACGTCACCAAGAACTACGGCGAGATCCTCTACACCGCGGGCAACGGCTGTTCCGGCGGGTCGATCGGACAGAACACCGCTGTCTCGACCTATCCCGGCCTGCTCGACGGCATCCAGGTCCAGTGCGACTTCTCGGACTCCATCACGACCGGCATCGAGGTCGCCGACTGCGTGCAGCTCGTGAACTTCTATGCGGGCGCTGCGTGGAGCACGCTGGTCGCCTCCGAAGGGCTGACGCAGGCGCAGATCGACGCGAAGAAGACGGCCATCAACGGCCATCTCGACCAGACCAGCTGCCACTCCTGGAACAACTACTTCGGCTACAACAACAAGCCGGGCAACTACGCGCCGCTTCTCGTTGCGGACAACACCGGACGCGTCGTCACCGGTGCGACGACGAACAACTGCAAGCTGCCGGCGAGCCAGGTCTACGACCCCGTCACGAATCCGAACGGACCGCGTTGCGGCGATCCGGACCTGTCGGTCGCCGTTTGGGGCCTCGCGCCCGGTACCAATCGCGCCAACCAGACGAACGACAACGTCGGCGTGCAGTACGGCTTGAACGCGCTGCTCGCCGGGAAGATCAACCCCGAGGAGTTCGTCACGCTCAACGAGAAGATCGGCGGGACCGATGCGGACTCGAACCAGACGACGGCCCGCTCGGTCGCGGATGCCGCTGCGTTGCCGATCGCCTATGTCAGCGGCCTCGTCGGCAGCGGCGCGCAGTTCGCGAAGGTGCCGATCATCGACCTGCGCGGCTACGACGAGAGCCCCATCGCGTACGCGGGCGCCGTCGGCATCCACTACATCTGGCGCAGCTTCTCCGAGCGCGCCGCGGCGGAGCTGCAGCGGGAGGCCGATGACGCCGAGCGGTATCTGTACCGAG
>CAXTPX010000593.1:0-2869 GCA_964246005.1 uncultured Burkholderiaceae bacterium
GATCGTCTCGCCATTGAGCATCTCGTTGGTCACGATCTGATGGACCAGCTTCGCATAGTCGGCCGGCGTGCCGAGGCGTGACGGGAACGGAATGCTGGCGGCGAGTGCGTCCTGCACGTCCTGCGGCATGCTGTCCATCATCGGCGTGCGGAAGATGCCCGGGGCGACCGTCACGCAGCGGATGCCGTTGCGCGCGAGGTCGCGGGCGATCGGCAACGTCATGCCGACGAGGCCACCCTTCGACGCCGAATAGGCCGCCTGCCCGATCTGGCCGTCATAGGCCGCGACCGACGCGGTGTTGATCAGCACGCCACGCTCGCCGGTGTCCTCGGGATCGTTCTTCGCCATCGCAACGGCCGCGAGCCGGATCATGTTGAAGGAGCCGACCAGGTTGACCATGATGGTCCGCGTGAACACGTCGAGCGGATGCGCGCCATCGCGTCCGACGGTCTTCATTGCCGGCGCGATGCCGGCGCAATTGACGAGCCCCATCAGCTTGCCGCTCGCGGTCGCCGCTTCCACCACGGCCTGGCCTTCCGCTTCGCTGCTGACGTCGCAGCGGACGAAGCGCTGACCGAGCTCGCTCGCGAGGCGTTCGCCAAGCTCGACCTGGACGTCGGCGATCACGACCTTCGCGCCGTGCGTGGTCAGCATTCGGACCGTGCCCGCGCCGAGGCCCGACGCGCCGCCGGTGACGATGAAGACCTTGCCTTCGATGTTCATGGGTTTCCTGATGTGGGATCGCTGCCGGAACGGGCGGCGGCGATTCTAGCGCAGCGGTCGCGACGTATGCTTCGGCACGTTGCACGAAAGGAATCCAGCGATGCAGGATGTCGAAGCCCTGACCGGACGGCCGGCGTCCGACGCCGTCTTCAACCAGGTGCCGCCCCTCCAAGACGCCGACCTGTTCGCGAGCGACCGAGGGCTCGGCGATGCATTGCTGCGCGAAGGCGTCGACGACGTCGCAACATCCGCGTCGCTGCATCGCATCGGCGAAGCGCTCGCCGACCGCCGCAACGTCGAACTCGCACAGCTCGCCAATCGCTACCCGCCGGTCTGGCGGAGCTTCGACCCGCAGGGTCATCGCGTCGACGCGATCGAGTTCCATCCGGCCTGGCATGCGTTGATGGAAGGCATCGTGGCCCGCGGATTCCATGCGAGCCCCTGGGAGGCCGGGGCTCCCGAGCAGGCACACACGATCCGCGCGGCCGGCTACCTGATGCAGGGCCGCATCGAGCACGGCACGCTATGCCCGACGACGATGACCTACGGCGCCGTGGCGGCGCTTCGGCACGACGAGTGGGCTGCACGCGAATGGATGCCCCGCATCCTCTCGCGCGAGTACGACCCGCGCGACCTGCCGCTGGAAGAGAAGCGCGGCGCGCTGATCGGCATGGGAATGACCGAGAAGCAGGGCGGCTCGGACGTGCGGACCAACACCACCCGCGCCCGGCGCTCGGACGATGGCCATCGACTGACCGGCCACAAGTGGTTCTACTCGGCGCCGCAGTGCGACGCCCATCTGGTTCTCGCGTATGCGGTCGACGAGGCGGGTGCGGACGAGGGCCTGACGTGCTTCCTCGTCCCGCGCTTCGAGCCCGACGGCACGAAGAACGCGGTCCTTGTGCAACGGCTGAAGGACAAGGTCGGCAACCGCTCGAACGCGTCGTCGGAGGTGGAGTTCGCAGGCGCCTGGGGTCGGCAGCTCGGCGAGGTCGGCCGCGGCATCCCGACGATCCTCGAGATGGGGACGTACACGCGACTCGACTGCGTCATCGGCTCGGCCGGGATGATGCGCGAGGCGGTGGTCCAGGCGATCCATCACGCGCGTCGTCGCAGGACGTTCGGCACCGCACTGGTCGATCAGCCGTTGATGACGAGCGTGCTCGCGGACCTCGCGATCGAGTCGGAGGCGGCGACCGCGCTGGCGCTGCGGCTCGCGCGTGCGTTCGATGCGGGAGACGACGAGTCGGAGACGCTGTTCCGCCGGCCGATGACGTCGGCGTCGAAGTACTGGGTCTGCAAGCGCGGGCCCGAGCTCGCCGCCGAAGCGATGGAAGTGCTGGGCGGCAACGGCTACGTGGAAGAGGGACCGCTCGCACGGGTGTATCGCGAGATGCCGGTCAACTCGATTTGGGAAGGGTCGGGCAACGTGATGTGCCTCGACGTCCTGCGCGCGCTCGGCAAGTCCGGCCGGACCGTCGACGTGATCCTCGCGGAGCTCGAGGCTCGACGGGGTTCGAACCCGCAGTACGACGCCGCCTTCGAGGACTTCGCTGCGCTCCTCGGCGATCGGGCGTTCGATCAAGCGTCGGCACGCGGACTCGTGCGGAAGCTGGTGACGCTGATCCAGGGCTCGCTGTTGCTGACGTCGGGATCGACCGCGATGGCCGACGCGTTCTGCGCCACCCGGCTCGCCCGTGACGGCGCCTGGGGCGCGACGTATGGCGACCTGCCGCGCATGATCGACGCACGCGCGCTGGTGAACCGCGCATGGACGCCGTGACCACTGCGCTTAAGATGCTTCGATCAACCGATGGAGAAGAACATGAGCGGAGATACAGCGATCGGCCTCGACGACCCGCGCGACGGGTCGCGGGATGCACGGCAGTCCGGCATCGACGACGAGGAGCGGGCGGAGCAGGCGCGCGAGGACGACGGGACCGAGAAGCCGGACCGTGACCTCACGCGCGAGGACATCGAGGCCGGCAACGACCACGCGACGTCGGCCGACCAGAACAATCGATCGGGCAAGACCAACAAGCTCGACGACGACGGCATCCAGCTCGGCAATACGTGATGCGCGAATGACAAGGGCCGCGATCAGGGGCCCTTGTCATGAGGTGGGTTGCGATCAGAGCAGCGGCAC
>CAXTPX010000594.1:0-2860 GCA_964246005.1 uncultured Burkholderiaceae bacterium
CCCCTCGCTGTGGTGGAGGCCCGCGCCCGGGATCCTCCCCACGTCGACCGGCGCCGAACCTCGCGCGAGGTCGGCGTTGAGGTTGACGGTGGCCGACGTGTGATATCGCACGCCGTCGACCAGCACGATGACCTGGTTCGGCGACAGGCCGCGCAGGATGAACGGCCGCTGCACGCTGGCCGCCCCCTGGTTCTGGCGAGGAAAGTCCACCGAAGGTAGCAATGAATTGAGGATGCTGCCGATGTCGCTGTAGCCGCTCGACTGCAGCTCCTTCGCCGAGATCACCTGGATCGGCGATTGCGAGTCGCCGACGGTGCGGTTGGACTGCCGCGTGCCGGTGACGATCACTGCGTCGAGGCTCGAGACGGGACGTGCCGTATCGTCGGCCGCGGCTACCTGCGCGATCGCCAAACACGCTTGGAGAGTCAGGCCGAAGCCAAGCGCGGTCGACAATGCAGTGCGGGTCAGATTCATGAGGGTTCCTGTGGAGGGCACAAGTGCTGGAGTCAAAGTCGAGAGGCGATGGGGTAGGAGATCGGAGACGAAATGTCGGGTGGCGACTGCCGGTCGTCTAACCGGGAAGGGACCCGCGTGCGGACGGGCGCGCGGGATCGGCGCTCCAAGCGGACCAGGAGCCCACGTACATCGGCGCCTCGATGCCGATCGAGGCGAGCGCGAGCAGGTTGTGCGCCGCCGACACGCCGGCGCCGCAATACACCCCGACGGGCCGCGTGCCGTCGGCACCGACCGCCGCGTACAGCGCGCGCAAGGCGGTGCCATCGAGGAAGCGGCCGGTGGCGTCCAGATTCGCCGCCGCAGGCACGCTGACGGCGCCGGGGATGTGCCCGCGCTTGAGCTCCCCGGCGGCGGAGTCGCCGCCTTCGTAGTTCGGCGTGATGCGCGAGTCGAGCAAGACGCCGCTGCGGGCGAGTCGCTCCGCGGCGTCGGCATCGAGTTCGGGCAGATGACCGGCGGACAGCGTGACGTCTCCCGGTTGGGGCTCGATGCACACCTGCACGGTCGGCAGCCCCGCAGCCTGCCAGGCGCCGAAGCCGCCGTTCAGCAGCCGGACGTCGTGAATGCCCGCCCAGCGCAACACCCACCAGGCGCGCGCCGCCTGTAGCCCGCCGTCGTGGTCGTACACGACGACCTCGCTCCCGCTTCGAATCCCCCAGCGCCGTGCAAGCGCCTGCAAGTGCGTGACATCCGGTAGTGGACGACTGCCGGCCCGTCCGCCGCCCGGGCCCGCGAGATCGCTCGCGAGGTCGACGTCCTGCGCCCCGGCAATTCGTTCCACTGCGGCCTGAGGCGGGTTCGACGGAGCGTCCGAAGTCCGCACCGCCAGGATGGTCAGCCCTGCGTTGCCGGCAATCGCCGCGAGCTCGGCCGCCTCTATCAGCACGGCCGCACGCAGCGCCGCACCACGCGCTGGGTCATGGCCTGAACAAGTCGCTGCCGGTACGGGGTGGGGCGTCATCGGGGGCTCCATCGGAACGGCTTCGACTCCGTTGCGATTCGTACGAACCGTCGCTTCAGAAGCCAGCGAGTCGAACGATTATTGGAGCCACCCTCCCCCGTTGTCGTCTCACTTTTCGTCGGTAAACATTAACTGGACGTTATGAGACCACCGCTTTTGAACGGTTGCTGAACGCGACGCTGCGGAGTCCCAGATTCCGGCCGGCAAGGTGTACCTGTCCCCCATGATCGATTGCTTCGATGGCATGGTCGTCAGCTGGTCGATCGGAACGCGCCCGGACGCCGAACTCGTCACCATCGAGGAGTTCGTCGCGGCGTTGGACTCCTACATCCGCTGGTACAACGAAGCGCGTATCAAGATCTCGATGGGCTCCCGCAGCCCCATCGAGACCGTAGGAATCTCGGACGGGCTGCTGAGCCGTCCGAGATTTCCGCCGCGTCCCCTCCGCGGTCATTCGAAATTCCCCGCCCGGTCGAGATGCTTCTTCGCGATGTGACCGGAAGAGGCCGGCCGTGAGCCTCCGGGCGATGCCTGTCCGACCGTGCCGGCGTTGCCGCCGTAGACCGTGCAGGCGACCAGCAGGCTTCCGGCCTGGAATACCTGCGACCAGGATGTCGGTGCGAACGTGTACAGGAAGGTCAGAGCGAATGCGTCGCGACCGACCACCTCGAAATCAACCGTGGAACGTGCGATGTGACGCGAATTTCGGCACGCCGGCCGCCCGGCCGATGATGCGGCCCGACTCCTCGACAAACCGGCTGAGCTCTCCGATGATCGACGGCACCGCGCGGCGCGTGCGCGTTGCGAAGGTCCAGGTAATGGAAGCCAAGGTCGATGAGGGATGAAAGCGTTGCGGGCTGATGCGGCCTCGCCTGTCTTCGAGCACTTCACGTGAGATTGCGGGGTCGAGCTTGGAGGAAAGACGAAAGCGAAGCTCAGGGTGGAGCACGACGTTCTGAAAGTAGCCGCAGCTGCCAACGAGTCGAAGTACCGCTTCGTGGCGAAGCACGGTGACCACGATGACAAGAAGGGGAGACAGCGATGATCCGACGGACGATTGAGTCCTTGGTTCCGACTTCATTATTGGCAGTGGCGTCGTTCGACGCGTTCGCGGGGCCGACGACGAACTATTCGTTGTTGACGACGATGGCGATCCCTGCCTCGGGCGTCAACAACCAGGGTGGCAAGATGACCGGGTTCGACATCAGTTTCGTCGACCCGGTGACAGGCAACTACTACTTCGCCGACCGTTCCAATGCCGGCGTCGACATTTTCAGCGGGGCGACCAATACGTATCTGGCGCGGGCCGGTGGCTTCGCCGGCCAGTTGTCCACCACGTCGATCTCCGGGCCCGACGGCGTCGTCGTCGTCAACACGGCGTCA
>CAXTPX010000595.1:0-2858 GCA_964246005.1 uncultured Burkholderiaceae bacterium
GTCAAGTGCAGCCATTGCGAGTCGACCAAGGGCATCGGCTACCTGACGCTGTCGTCCGACCCCGACAGCGAGACCGGCAAGGACGCCGCGACGCGCGCGGTCGTCAAGGCGGAAGTCTGCGACGAGTGCTCGAGCTATCTGAAGCTGGTCAGCCAGGAAGCCGACGCCGATGCCGACCCGGTCGCCGACGACCTGTCGACGCTCGCGCTCGACCTCCTCACCGACGCGCGCGGCTACGCCCGTGTCGGCCCGAACCTGTTCATCCACCCCGGCCACGCGGCATGAACATCCGGCGGCTGATGTCGTCCGACGCGACGGCCTATCGCGCGCTGATGCTCGAAGGCTATGCGCTGCACCCGGTCGCGTTCACCGCGAGCGTCTCCGAACGCGATCCGTTCCCGATGACGTGGTGGGAGGGCCGTGTGAAGGACGGCGACGAAGCCGAAGAGATCGTGGTCGGCGCGTTCGAAGACGATCGGCTGGTCGGCGTCGCCGGCCTGCGCTTCGAGCAGCGTCCGAAGACGCGCCATCGGGCGACGCTGTACGGCATGTACGTGCACGCGGACTACGCCAACCAGGGCATCGGTCGTCGCCTGATCGGTGCGGTGCTCGACGAGGCGGCGAAGCGCGACGGTATCCGCATCGTGTCGCTGACGGTGTCCGAAGGCAACCTCGAAGCCGAGGCGCTGTACCGCAAGTGCGGCTTCAAGTCGTTCGGCGTCGAGCCGTTCGCGCTCGCGCTCGACGACGGCTATGTGTCGAAGATCCACATGTGGCTCGACCTGCAGGAAGCGGTGCCCGCCGCCTGAACCTGCGGGGTCGGCTTGCCGATCCCATCGGCGCGCGCCCCCCAAACTTGCCGTCCGGCATTACAGTGCGCCGGGGCGCGCAGTAATCTTCATCCGGTCCGGCCTGCACGGCGCTCGCTGCGGCCGGCTGACTGCGAGGAACCAGGCGATGGCTACGAAGAAGCCGGCAGCGGGGAAGCGGGGGAGCAGGAAGACGCGCGACCGGAGCGCGGCCGACGAACGCGCTGACGAAGGATGGAACCCCGACCCGCTCACGGTCCGGAGTCAGCGGCAGGAAGACCTCGATGGCGATCGGCCGATCGCGGTCGTCCTCCAGCATCCGCAGTCCCCGTACAGGGCGACGGTCCCCGATACGGACTTCGAAGCCGCCCTGCATGCTGTCGCGCTTTCCTACCTGATTCGCGCGGCGGAACTGCCGATCAGCCCGCCATTGCGACTCGGCCCCCAATGGCTCGCGGGCCTCGCGGGTAAGGAGGATGAATCGCCGGTCGCATGGGTACCGTTCGCAAGCGCCGGTTTCGGGGGGCAGGCGATCGTCCAGCCGTCGTTCGCCTCGCGATTGATCGCGAGCGGCAAACACGGCGACGGGTCGGCGCTGCTGGTCCTCGCCGAAGCCGCCGGTGGACAATTCCTCGGCTCTGGCTACGGCTTGAAGATCGTGCTGCATCTGCGCCGCCAGGGGAGCGGACTGACGGAGGTCACGATCATCGGCCTGACCGCGCTGCTTCCGCCGCGGCGCGTCGACGAGGCGTGGTCCGCTCAGGGTCGTTGGGCGATCAACGTGGTCGCGCTGGTCAAGGATCTGCAGAAGCTGGCCCGGCCCCTGATCGAACCGAAACTGCTGCTGATCCGCGGGATCCGGCAACAGCTGGCGAAAAACAGCATCGAGATCCATGGAATCGCGACCGACACGATACCGGACGACGGATCGGATCCCCGTGTTGCCGACGCCGTCGTCCTGCGCATCGATCGCGCGACGGGAACGGGCAGCGTCGTCCACCGCAGTCCGCAGATCGCCGACGGATTCGCCCGTGTTTTCCCGCGCGATCCGCCCCTGCGCCCGATGCCCCTCGGGGCGCGCCCGACGCGTCCCGAAGCGACGCTGGACTACCAGCGGGTCGAAGAGACCATCTCCGATCCGCTTGAGGGCACGATCGGCGGCGTGAACTTCAGGGTCGTACCCTGTCCGCGGTTCGTGCGGGCGGATCGAACCCTGATTCCGACACTTGCCCGGCCGGCGATGCCGGGCAGTGTGCTGCCGACCACGCCCGGCACGCACCTGCCCCTGGTCCGCAGCGACGACGCCTCCGCGATCCAGGGCTATTACCACGTGCGCGACCTGTTGCGGCGCTTCGAGGCTTACGGCATCGACGCGGGCCATTACTTCGCGTGTGCCCGACCGGAGATCCGGATCGCGTATCGCTCCGGCATCTCGCCGGGTCCCGACAAGGACGGGCAGGGGGTCAATGCACGCGTCCTCCCGGAAGGCTGGGCGCCGGATCAGGTCGGCAGTCCCAAGGTCAAGACCCAGCCGCGGCTGTTCCTGCTGCTCGCGCTCGCCGATCGCAGGGTGCGGGCGCGGAAGCGCCGGGTCCCGGGTGGCCCGCCGATGCCGGCCGAGCCGCTCGGCATCGGCGCCGACGCCAACTGGATGTGGCACGAGTTCGGCCACGTGCTGCTGATGGCGACGACCGGAGAACTCGAACTGCGGTTCGCGCACAGCCCCGGCGACGCGCTGGCCGCGATCGTCGCCGATCCGGCGATCGTCGTCGCCGCCAACGCAAAGCCGGCGCCGCGCTACGCCACGTTTCCGTGGGTCTGCACGGCGCGACGGCACGATCGGCGCGCCGACCACGGCTGGGGATGGAGCGGCCCGATCCACGCGCCGCTCGCAGCGGTGCCCGACGCCCTGCAGCCCCGTCGAAAGAGCTATCTGAGCGAACAGATCCTGTCGTCGTCACTGTTCCGGCTCTACCGCTGTCTGGGGGGCGACACCGACCTGCAGATCGCCTCGGCGCCCGAGCGGCAACGCGCGTCGCACTACACCCT
>CAXTPX010000596.1:0-2857 GCA_964246005.1 uncultured Burkholderiaceae bacterium
TGGTCGGCATCACGAGCGCGTCGAGGCGCTCGGCTTCGAGCACGCGACCGATGCCGTCCGGTCCTGCCATGCGACGTTCGAGCGCCAGTGCGGCGAGGTACTCGGGATCGTCGAGCGGTTTCATCGCCTGCGCCTTGATGAACAGCCCCTGGCCGAACCAGCGTGTCTCGGCCGGTGTCTTCGCGTTGAAGTCGATCAGCGCCTCGAGGCTGCGCACGGTGACGGCCGGCGGCGTGTCGGCGAGGTACGCGTCCAGGTCGGCCTTGAACTCGGTGGCCAGCACGAGCGACTCCGCCTCGCCGACCGCCTTGTCCTCCGCGAGCTTGACCTCGACCAGCGTGGCGCCCGCGTCGCGCAACGCCTGCAACGCGCGTTCGTACGCGGCATCGACCATCGATAGCGCGCCCCCTTCGTAGCGCAGCACGCCGAGCCGCCTGCCGCGCAGCGCGTCGGTCTTCAACTGCGCGGTGTAGTCGGTGCCCGGCACGGTCGCGATCGCGTTCATCAGCAACGCGGCGTCGCGCACCGTGCGCGCCATCGGGCCCGCCGTGTCCTGCGAGTGCGAGATCGGCACGATGTACTTCTGCGACACGAGGCCGGCGGTCGGCTTCAGGCCGACCAGCGCGGCGAGGGCCGACGGGCACGTGATCGAGCCGTCGGTTTCGCTGCCGATGCCGGCGGCCGCGAGATTGGCCGCGACCGCGGTGGCGGTACCGGCGCTCGAACCGCAGGCCGAGCGATCGAGCACGTAGGGGTTGCGCGCCAGGCCGCCCATCGCGCTCCAGCCGCTGATCGAGTGCTCCGACCGATAGTTGGCCCACTCCGACAGGTTGGCCTTGCCGAGCACGATCGCGCCGGCTTCGCGCAGTTGCGCGACCAGCGGTGCGTCGCGGCCGGTGACGTTGTCCTTCAGCGCCAGCGACCCCGCGGTCGTCGCGACGCGGTCCTTCGTCTCGACGTTGTCCTTGATCACGAGCGGGATTCCGTGCAGCGGCCCGCGCACATGACCAGCCTTGCGCTCGCGGTCGAGGGCCCGGGCATCGACGAGGGCGTCGGGGTTGAGCGCGAGGATCGCGTGCAGCGACGGACCCGCGCGGTCGAGGCGGCGGATGCGGTCGAGGTAGGCGGTCACGAGGGCGGTGGACGTCGTGCGGCCTGCGGTCAGATCGGCCTGCAACGCGTCGATGGATCTTTCCTCGACCGGGTTCGGCGCTGCGTGGACCGGGGTGATCAGTGCGACGACGAGCGCGACCGCAGCACAAATGAACGAAGAAGGGGCGGAGGTCATCGGGTCGAGGGCGGGTTACGGGCGCGGCGAGGATAGCGCAGCACATTGGAAGTGCTCCCCGGTGGCGTCGCTCGGTCTTCTCACGACCGACACCTGGTGTCGACTAAACTGCGCCCCCGCCGAGCGCGGTCTCCCCATGCCCGATACCCATCTCCTTTCATCCGGCAAAGCGACGAACGCCACCGCCCCATCCCCGCGTCCCCCGTCCGTCTTCGTCGCACCGGTCCTGATCGCGCTGGCGACGGTCTACGTCGTCTGGGGGTCGACGTACTTCGCGATTCGCCTGACTCTGGCGTCCTACCCGCCATTCCTGCAGGGCGGCATCCGCTTCGTCATCGCCGGCGTGCTGCTGTTCGCGTTCCTCGCGGCGCGTGGTCGGCCGTTGCCGACGCTCCGCGAGTGGCGCGACGGCGCCATCGTCGGCGTGCTGTTGCTCGCCTTCGGCAACGGCGGCGTCGTGTTCGCCGAGCAGTACGTGCCGTCCAGCGTCGCCGCGATCTTCATCGGCGCGGGGCCGCTCGCCGGCGCACTGTGGTCGGGCCTGTTCGGCATCTGGCCGCAGCGGATGCAGTGGATCGGCATCGTCGTCGGCTTCGGCGGCATCCTGATCCTGGCCGGCGGCACGCAGCTGGCGAGTCACCCGATCGGCCTCCTGGCGCTGATGACCGCGGTCGTCTGCTGGACGCTCGGCTCCGTGCTGGCGCAACGGAAGCTGGCGCTGGCACCCGGCGCGATGGGCTTCGCGACCGAAATGATCGCGGGCGGCATCGTGATGGGGATCGTCGGCGTCGTCCGCGGCGAGGTCCCGCAGTTCGTCGCCGGACTCCCGCCGACACCGCTCGCGACGTTCGCGCTGGTCTACCTGATCTTCGCGGGGTCGCTGGCGGCGTTCTCCGCCTACATGTACCTGCTGTCGAAAGTCTCGTCGACGATCGCGCTCAGTTATGCGTACGTGAATCCGATGATCGCGGTGCTGCTCGGCGTCGTCTTCGGTGGCGAGGTCCTGTCGACGCGCGAAGCCGTCGCGACGGCGATCATCGTCGGCAGCGTCATCCTGCTGACGCGCGAGAAGCGAGCGGATTGAATCGGGCAGCGACTCGCGCGGTGAGCGAGCGCTGGCATCGGCTGCCGGAATGTAGGCGGAAATCGGACCCGGAAGTGCCGGTTCGCCATCTCAAGTATTGCCAATGACTGCCGATCAGACGGGTTCGTATGCCGAACGATCGTCACGCCGTGGCGCCCGACGGTCACGACCGTTCCCGATGGCCGCATGTCCGCATCCCGTTCGCCCTTTCGCACGACCGTTCGGACGACCGCCGCGACCGGCGACCCGTCGTCGCATGGCCTGACGGCGTCGCCCGCCGATCGCCATCTGTCCGGACGAGCGGCCGACCATCGACGCAAGAACGCGATGTTTGCGCCTGCGCCGGGTGCCGCCGCCGGTGCGTTGAAGGACCTGCATGCTGGCGGAGCGCTCGAAATCGACGACGAGATCATCGACGTGGGTGGCGAAATGACGTCGTCGACCGGTCCGGCCCGCGAACCGGCCCTGTTCGACGCGCTGGCGCC
>CAXTPX010000597.1:0-2856 GCA_964246005.1 uncultured Burkholderiaceae bacterium
ACCCGGCCGTGATGTTCCTGACGGGCGCGAACGATCCGCGCGTCGCGCCGTGGCACATGATGAAGATGGCTGCGAGCGTGCAGGCGGCGACGTCATCGAACAAGCCGGTGCTGTTGCGGATCGACTACGACGCCGGGCACGGAATGGGGTCGAACCGGTCGCAGCGCGAACAGGAGCTCGCGGACACGTGGGCATTCGCGTTGTGGCAGATGGGTGACGCGGCATTCCAGCCGAAGCCCTGACGCTCGACCCTCCTCCCCGACCCTCGAAAGACTTCCATGGACCATCGTTCCCTCGGCCGCTCCGGCCTGCGCGTCCCCGTCCTCAGCCTCGGCACCGGTACGTTCGGCGGCAGCAACCCCTTCTTCGAACGCTGGGGCACGACGCAGGGTGACGAGGCCACCCGCCTCGTCGACATCTGCCTCGAGCACGGCCTCACGCTGTTCGACACGGCCGACATCTATTCGGGCGGCGACTCGGAGCGCGTGCTCGGCGAAGCGCTCGCCGGCAAGCGCGACCGGGCGCTGATCTCCGCGAAAGCGACGTTCCCGAGCGGCAGCGGACCGAACGACATGGGCTCGTCGCGCTTCCATCTGATGCGGGCGTGCGAGGCCAGCCTGAAGCGCCTGAAGACCGATCACATCGACCTTTACTTCATGCACGGCTTCGACGCATTGACGCCGGTCGACGAGACGCTGCGCGCGCTCGACGACCTGATGACCGCCGGCAAGATCGGCTACATCGGGGCGTCCAACTTCTCGGGCTGGCAGCTGATGAAGTCGCTCGCGACGTCGGAGCGCTACGGTCTCGGGCGCTATGTCGCGTACCAGGGCTACTACTCGCTCATCGGCCGGCACTACGAGTGGGAGCTGATGCCGCTCGCGATCGACCAGGGCGTCGGCACGATGGTGTGGAGCCCGCTCGGCTGGGGACGCCTGACCGGCAAGATCCGTCGCGGACAGCCGGCGAAGGAAGGCCGGATCGCCTCGGGCGGCGACATCGGCGGCCCACCGGTCGACGACGAGAAGCTGTACGCCGTCGTCGACGTCCTCGACGAGATCGCCCAGGCCCGCGGCAAGACGATCACGCAGGTCGCGCTCGCTTGGGTGCTGAGCCGCCCGACCGTGTGCAACGTCGTCATCGGTGCCCGCGACGAGACGCAGTTGCTGCAGAACCTGGGGGCGGTGGGTTGGGCGCTGGCGACCGACGAAGTCGCCAGGCTCGATGCGGCGAGCGCGGAGACGCCGGTCTATCCGTACTGGCACCAGAAGGGCTTCGAAGCGCGCAATCCGAAACCGACGGTGTGGTGACCGACGGCATACCAGGCCAGGTGCGACAGGACCGGCGTAGCGCTCGACGACGGACCGGTGGTCCGCCCGGTGGCGTACGGTTGACCCGCTACTCCACCGTCACGCTCTTCGCCAGGTTCCGGGGCTTGTCCACGTCCGTCCCCCGTGCCACTGCCGTGTGATACGCGAGCAGCTGCAGCGGCAGCGTGTGCAGGATCGGCGACAGCTTTCCGTAGTGTTCCGGCAGCCGGATCACGTGCAGGCCCTCGCCCGACTCGATGTGCGAACCGGCGTCGGCGAACACGTACAGCTGGCCGCCGCGCGCCCTTACCTCCTGCATGTTCGACTTCAGCTTCTCGATCATCGCGTCGTTCGGCGCGACGGTGACGACCGGCATCGCTTCGGTCACGAGCGCGAGCGGCCCGTGCTTGAGCTCGCCCGCCGGGTACGCCTCGGCGTGGATGTAGGTGATCTCCTTCAGCTTCAGCGCGCCTTCGAGCGCGATCGGGTAATGCAGCCCGCGCCCGAGGAAGAGCGCGTTCTCCTTTCGCGCGAACGCCTCGGCCCACGCGATGATCTGCGGCTCGAGCGCGAGCACGCTCTGCAACGCGGCCGGCAGGTGGCGCAGGTCCTTCAGCTGCGAAGCTTCCTCGTCGGCCGACAGGTGACCGCGCAGCTTCGCGAGCGTCAACGACAGCAGGAACAACGCGCACAACTGGGTCGTGAACGCCTTCGTCGATGCGACGCCCACTTCCGCGCCAGCGCGCGTCAGGTAGGCGAGTTCGGTCAGCCGCACGATCGCCGATGTGCCCACGTTGCAGATCGCGAGCGTGTGCGGATGCCCGAGCGACTTCGCGTGCTTCAGCGCGGCCAGCGTGTCGGCCGTCTCGCCGGACTGCGTGATCACGACGATCAGCGTCTTGGGATTCGGAACGCTGTCGCGGTAGCGGTACTCGCTCGCGACCTCGACCTGGGTCGGGATCTTCGCGATCGATTCGAGCCAGTACTTGGCCGTCAGGCCGGCGTAATAGCTGGTGCCGCAGGCGAGGATCAGGATCGAATCGATGTCGCGGAACGCGGCTTCGGCGACGACGCCGTCGCCCGCCTGGTCGAACAGGTAGGGGCCGATCGCGCCGGACTCGGTGCCCAGCCCCTCGAGCGTGTCCGCGATCGCCCGCGGCTGCTCGAAGATCTCCTTCTGCATGTAGTGACGATACGGACCGAGGTCGGCTGCGCCGCTGTGCGCGTTGACCGTGCGCGCCTCGCGCGTCACCGCCCGGTCGTCGCGGTCGGTGATCCAGTAACGGCCGAGCTGGATGTCGACCGCGTCGCCGTCCTCGAGATAGACGATCCGGTCGGTCACGCCGGCGAGCGCCATCGCATCGGACGCGAGGAAGCACTCTCCCTTCACGGCCGATCCGGAACCGCTCCCGCAGCCCAGGATCAGCGGCGAACCATCGCGCGCACCGACGATGCGGTGCGGCTCCTCGCTGCAGAACACCGCCACCGAATAGGCACCGACGAGTCGCTTGACGGCGGCGCGCGTCGCATCGAACAGGTCGCCGTC
>CAXTPX010000598.1:0-2852 GCA_964246005.1 uncultured Burkholderiaceae bacterium
GCGCTCAACCGCTACCCGCACGAGTTCTCCGGCGGCCAGCGTCAGCGCATCGCGATCGCGCGCTGCCTGACGATGAAACCCGAGGTCCTGATCTGCGACGAGTCCGTGTCGGCGCTCGACGTGTCGGTGCAGGCCCAGGTGCTGAACCTCCTGCTCGACCTGCAGGACGAGTTCGGCCTCGCCTATCTGTTCATCTCGCACGACCTCGCGGTGGTGCGGTACATCGCCGACGACGTGATGGTGATGAACCAGGGCGAACTGGTCGAGCTGGCGGACGCCGACACGATCTATCGCCATCCGCAGAATGCCTATACGCAGCGCCTGCTCGCGTCGATCCCGCGCGGGTACGAGGCAGCCTCGTCGATCGTCAGTTGAGCGCGGCTTCTAGCGAAGCCAGTCGTTCGAACACGAGCGTCCGGACGCGCCGGTCGTAGACCAGCGCGACGTGGCCGCACCCGCCGATCGCGATCGGGTGAGCCCCGTCGAGTCGTCCCGTCTCCTGCGGGTAGACGATGTCGTCGTGATAGCTGAAGAGCGTCGTGTAGGCCGATCGCGGCAGGCCGTGCTCGCCTGTCGCCTCTTCAGCCTCGAGTTGCGCGAGCCACGGGCTCCCGCGTCGCATCTGGACCACGCTCGGGATCCGCGCGAAGCGGGCGCTGAAGCAGCCGTGATGCGGGGTGCCGAGCGTGACCACGTGCGCGACGCGGGTCGCGTCGATACGCTGCAGCGCGACCCGGGCGACCAGGCCGCCCATGCTGTGCGCCACGATCGCGACCTGCGACGCGTCGCTGCCCGCAGCGCGCGCGTCGGCGAGCAACGCGTCGATCGCTGCATCGATTCGTGCGACGTGGCGTTCGATCGGGTCGAACGGGTTGTCGAGCGTGATCGCTTCGCTTCGATAGCCACGCGACGCCGCGTCACGCGCGAACGATAGCCAGATCGCCCGATTGCAGAGGTAGCCATGCACGAACAGGATCGGAAGGGCGCGCGACGGCCGGTCCGTCACCGGACGCGCGATCGGACGATGCGCGAGGAACGGCGTCGCGAACCAGAGTCCGCGCATCGACGCGTCGATCTCCGCGTCGTAGGTCCGGAGTGCCTGCCACAGCGACAACCGGCATGCCGCCGGCACGGGATCGCCCGCGAGACGCGACAGCACGAAGTTGAACCCGGTGACCAGCGGGTGCAGCGCGACGACGACGAAGATGGCCGCCGACGCCGCGGCCCACGGGCCGATGCGCGACGCGAACCACTGGATCGACAGGCAGGAAGCCGCGATCATGACGAGCAGCGTCACGGCCCACAGCGCGCGCATCAGCCGGGCGATCATCGCTTCGCCTATCGACCGCTCAGGGGTCGGCGCGTGCCGACACGAGTCGCGTGCCGACGATGCGGTCGTGGACGAACTGCCGGTCGCGGTCGACGAGGGCCCAGAAGGGCGGCAGCAACAGCGCCGCGGCGAGCGCTGCCACCGCAGCCCAGCCGCCGATGTCGAACATCGCGAGGAAAGCCAGCGTCGGCAGGACGAAGATCCACAGCAGCAGGTAGCGCGCGACCGCACGCCGGGTCCCGACCGGACCGCCGTTGGCCTCGATCAACCGGACGTGCCAGGTCTTCATCGCGAGCGTCTGTCCGCCGTGCGTCCAGAACCAGACGAAATACACGCCGAGGACGACGAACAGCCACGCCTGGCGCGTGTTTCTCAGCGTCAGCGCGTTGCGGCTCTGGGTCAGCGTGTCGAACAGGTATCCGGCGACGAACACCACGGCGAACAACAGCATCGCCTCGTAGGTCATCGACAGCAGCCGACGCCGCAGCGGCGGCACGTCGTTCGTGACCGCTTCGTTCAAGGCGTGGCGGTCGGGGACGCGGGCGCGCTCACCGGCGGCGCGCCCGATGGGGCGACCGGCGCGGCTCCGGCGTCGAGCGGTGCAGGTGTCGGTACAGGCGCAGGCGCAGGCGCAGGTGCAGGTTGAGGTGGAACGACCTTCCGCGCCGGCGCGACGATCGGGTTCGCATTCTTCTGCGCAGCGATGGCCGGGTTGGGCACGCGCGCCCCTTCGCTCAGCTCGGCCCGTCGCGGCGCGTGCGTCGGGGACGGGAGCGGCTTCGGCACGACGATCATCCTGCTCGCCTGGCCTTCGTTCGTGAGCGCCTGTTTCCTCTCGGGCGGCAACTCCTGGTACTTGCGCAGCAGGTCGGCACGCTGGTCGGGGTTCATCGCCCGGACGCGCGCGAAGCTGTCACGCGCGGTCCTGCGTTGCTCCGGTGTCAGGCGCGCCCACTCGCGCATCCGCTGCTGACTGCGTGCCTGTTCGTCGGGCTGCATGCGCGGATAACGGTTGGCGATCTCGACCCACTTCTTCTTGGTCTGGACATCGAGTCGCTCCCAATCATCGGCGAGTGGCTTCAACGCATCGCGCTGGGCCACCGTGAGCTCGACCCAATACGGTCGAACCGACTGCAACGCATTGGGCGCGGCGGAGACGACCGGGGCGCCAGACGGCGCGGCCGCTCGAAGCGAGAGCGACGTGGCCGACAAGCCGATCGCGAGCAGCAGCCACCACCCGCGGCGCGAACGCCGCACGCTCATGGGTTCTGCTTGAGGAACGCGTTGAAGCCCTGATCGGCGTAGGCGCTGATCGGCAGGTCGTCGTTGAGCACGCCGCTGTCCACGTCGGCCAGCTCCTGGATGCGGTGATCCTGCTCGACCTGATACAGGCCGGCGAGGCAGGCGCCGACGAGCACGATCGCCGAGAAGACGAGGCTCGCGCGACCGAACCCGAGGCGATCGCCACCGCGCGACCCGCCACTCGCGCCACCGCCGTAGGCGAGCTGGCCGGCCGTCGCGG
>CAXTPX010000599.1:0-2851 GCA_964246005.1 uncultured Burkholderiaceae bacterium
GTGCTCATCGCGGGCCATGCGCCCGGCGCCACGGCGGCCTCCGAACTCGAAGCGGAGGCGGGGCGATCGCGGCTGCCGCTGGTCCGGGTCGTCCAGGGCACGCAGCGCCGGGGGCGACTGGAAAGCGCCGGCCTCGTCCTGCTCGAAAACGACGCGGTCCGCCGGGCCACGCTGCTCGAAGCGGTCGCGCTCGCGACCGGACGGGTCCTGCCGGCGGGCGCCCGCAGGACCCTGCCCGGCATGACGGCCACCCTCGATCCCGACGCCGTTCGATCCTCCGATCGATTGATCCTGGTCGCCGAAGACCACGACATCAATCGCAAGGTCATCCGCCAGCAGCTGGCGCTCCTCGGCCTGGCGGTCGAGATCGCCGACGACGGCGTCGACGCGCTCGAACGGTGGCGCAGCGGTCGCTATGCGTTGCTGCTGACCGACCTGCACATGCCGCGCATGGACGGCTACCAGCTGACGGCGGCGATCCGGCGCGAGGAAGCGGGCAAGACCCGCATGCCGATCGTCGCGCTCACCGCGAACGCGCTGCGCGGCGAGGCCGAGCGCTGCACCGCGGCCGGCATGGACGACTACCTGACGAAGCCGATCCAGCTCGAGCGGCTCGGGTCGGCCCTGGCACGCTGGCTTCCGCCGGCGGCGCCGCTCGAAGCGGAGCCCGCATTCGCGACCGATGCGCTTCCGCGATCGGCCGACCGGATCGTTCCGGTCTTCGACGACGCCGTGCTGCCGTCGCTGATCGGTGACGACGCAGAAACCATCGCCGAGGTGCGTCGCGACTTCGTGGTGTCCGCGCGCTTCACCGCGCAGGAGTTGCGCGACGCGGTGCTGCACGAAGAGCATGCGACCGTCGGCTCGCTGGGACACCGCCTGAAGTCGTCGGCCCGCGCCGTCGGCGCCCTCGCACTCGGCGATTGCTGCCAGCGACTCGAGGAGGCCGGCGAAGCGGGCGATGCCGACCTCGTCGCGCAATTGCTGGTCGAGTTCGAGGCGGCGCTGGCGGCGCTGCTGGATCGCATGGCCCCGGTCGAGCCCACGCCGCGTCGGGTGGCGTCGAAGGACGCTCCCACGCCGTCGAGCGTGCAGTCGGGCGTGCTGCTGGTCGACGACGAACCCCTGCAACTCAGATTGATCGAGCGCCAGCTGGGCACACTGGGGATCGGCCCGGTCCACGCCTGCGAGTCGGCCACGGCCGCCCTCGCGTGGCTCGACGGTCGCGACACGTCGGCCCTGTTGCTGATGCTCGACCTCAACATGCCGGGGATGGACGGTGTCGAGATGATGCGGCACCTCGCGGACCGCGACTACGAGGGCGCGATCGCGCTCGTCAGCGGCGCCGACATGCGCCTGCTCGAGACCGGATCGAAGCTCGCGGCCGCCTATCAGCTGAACGTCCTCGGCTACCTGCACAAGCCGGTACAGCCGAACGCGCTCCGCGACCTGATCGCGCGCTGGCGCACCGTCAATCCGCGGCACGTGCGACACGACCTGAAGGTCTACGGTGCGGCCGAGCTGCGTCGCGCGATCGACGCCGACGAGCTGGTGCTGCACTACCAGCCGAAAGTGTCGTTGCGGGACGGGACGCTGCTCGGCGTCGAAGCGCTGGTCCGCTGGCAGCACCCGCACGACGGGCTGCTCTACCCGGACAGTTTCATCGCGGTGGCCGAGACGCAGGGACTGATCGACCGGTTGACGATGCTGGTGTTGTCGAAGGCCCTCGTGCAGAGTCGCCGCTGGCAGGACGAAGGGCTGCGGTTGCGGATGGCGGTCAACATCTCGATGCGCAATCTCGCGCGACTCGACTTCCCCGAAGTCGTGCTCGGCGAGGTCGCACGCCATGGCATGCGTCCCAACGATCTCGTGCTCGAGGTCACCGAGTCGATGCTGATGCAGGATTCGCGTGCGCCGCTCGACATCCTGACGCGCCTGCGGTTGAAGGGCATCGGCTTGTCGATCGACGACTTCGGCACCGGCCACTCGTCGCTCGCCCAACTGCGCGACATCCCGTTCGACGAGTTGAAGATCGATCGCGGCTTCGTCCACCGCAATCACGAGCGGCCTACCCAGAAGGCCATCTTCACGGCCAGCCTGGTGATGGCGCATCAGCTCGCGATGAACGTGGTGGCCGAAGGCGTCGAGGACCGGGCCGACTGGGACTTCGTGCGCGACGCCGGCTGCGACGTGGCACAGGGCTACTTCATTGCACGACCGATGGATGGAGGGGCGCTGCCCGGCTGGGCCGCCACGTGGCGCCGCCGGCTTCGGGAGATCTGCGATGCGTAGCCTGCCGACACCTTCGATGAACCAACGGACCGGCGACGACGCGCGCATCCTGGTCGTGACCGACGCCGCTCGCGATGCGGCGCTGATCTGCGACCTGCTGGTCGACGAGTATCCGAACGTCACGTCGTCGACGGTGCCCGCGCAGTTCATCAACGACTTCCATCGCAGCCATCCGCAGCTTCTCGTGCTCGCCTTCAAGGCGATCGCCGACTCGGAACGCTATTACCAGAACCTGTTCCGGGACGAGGCGATACCGCTTCCCCCGCCGTACCAGACGTTGTTGCTCTGTAACAAGGACGACGTGCAGCGCGCCTACGAGATCTGCGTCGCCGACCAGTTCGACGACTACGTGCTGTTCTGGCCGATGGTCCACGATGCGCCGCGACTCGCGATGGCCGTGCACCTCGCGCTCCGCGCGGGGACCGATGCGCGCAGGCAGGCCGCCCTCGCGAAGATCGCCTCGCAGGCGCGTCGCATCGCCGATCTCGAACAGCACCTCGAGCGGCAGCTGTCGATCGGCACGACCCACGCGGAGCAGGCGCGACTGTCGCTGCAGGCC
>CAXTPX010000600.1:0-2845 GCA_964246005.1 uncultured Burkholderiaceae bacterium
CTTCAGCTCCATCAGGCCGGCATCCTCGAGCGGCAGAAGCTGGTCCTCTGCGGCGATTTTTCCGGATATCGCGTCGCACCGTACGACCACGACTACGACCTCGAGGCAGCGCTCGCGTACGTCCAGAGCGTGACATCGACGCCGCTCGTCGCCGGGCTTCCATTCGGTCACTGTCCGCAGAAGGTCACGCTGGCCGTCGGCGCGGAGGCGGCCGTCGAGGTGCGGGGCGGGCGCTGCCGTCTGACGCAGCGCTGGAACCTGACGGGCTGACCGGGCCTTTCTTCGTCGACGCGCTCAGGCCGGGGCCGGCGGCGCCGGAACCCACTTGTCCACCGGCACCGCCATCGGCTCCATCAGGCGCTGCAGCAACGCATCCGGCCGATTCGCCACCGTCAGCAGCGAACGCTGC
Organism: uncultured Burkholderiaceae bacterium; assembly: GCA_964246005.1. Lineage (GTDB taxonomy): Bacteria > Pseudomonadota > Gammaproteobacteria > Burkholderiales > Burkholderiaceae_D > CAHJXF01. The sequence goes on from CAXTPX010000600.1 coordinate 410, forward strand.
TCGACGCGCACGAAGCGCTCTTCGATCATCGTCTCGGCGAACGCGAGGAGGGCGTCGTAGTAGCCGGCCACGTTGAGAAGGCCGATCGGCTTCGCGTGGATGCCGAGTTGCAGCCAGGTCAGCATCTCGGTCAGCTCCTCGATCGTCCCCCAGCCGCCCGGCATCGCGATGAACGCGTCGGCGAGGCCCGCCATCATCATCTTGCGTTCGTGCATGTCGGCGACGACGCGCAGGTCCTGGATGCCGGCATGACCGAGCTCGCGGTCCATCAGCGCACGCGGGATGACGCCGATCACGTGCCCGCCGGCGGCGAGCACCGCATCGGCGATCGTGCCCATCAAGCCGACGTGCCCACCGCCGTAGACGAGTTCGATGCCGCCCTTCGCGAGGAGTCCACCGAGCTCGACGGCGGCGTCGCGATAGACCGCCTGCGCGCCGATCGACGAGCCGCAATACACGCAGAGTCGCTTGAAAGGGGCAGGCTGCATCGGGATCCGCTCGTTGAACGTTGAAGGCAGGGTGGGAAGGGACGCAGCGCCCGGATGATAAAATGCGCGCTGCCTCGAACGCCGACAGGACCGCAGCAAGCCGCACATCCGGCCGCACATCCGGCCGCATCCCAGGCGCACATCGTCGCATCCTCCTTCGCATCCATCGCATCGCGCGAGCTCCCGCCCGCGTCGCCGATGGCTTATCTTTTCTCTCTCGGTCGACCGAACAGCCTTGCTCTCCACCGCCAACATCACGATGCAGTTCGGCGCCAAGCCGCTGTTCGAAAACATCTCCGTCAAGTTCGGCGACGGCAACCGCTACGGGTTGATCGGCGCGAACGGCTGCGGCAAGTCGACGTTCATGAAGATCCTCGGCGGCGACCTCGAACCGTCGGGCGGCAACGTCATGCTCGATCAGGGCGAGCGCCTCGGCAAGCTCAGCCAGAACCAGTTCGCCTACGAAGAGATGCGCGTGCTCGACGTGGTGATGATGGGTCATGTCGAGATGTGGGCCGCGATGACGGAGCGCGACGCGATCTACGCGAGCCCCGACGCGACCGACGACGACTACATGAAGGCCGCGGAGCTCGAAGCGAAGTTTGCCGAGTACGACGGCTACACCGCGGAGGCGAGAGCCGGCGAGCTCCTGCTCGGCGCCGGCATTCCGACCGAGCAGCATCAAGGTCCGATGAGCGCGGTCGCGCCGGGCTGGAAGCTGCGCGTGCTGCTCGCGCAGGCGCTGTTCTCGAACCCGGACATCCTGTTGCTCGACGAGCCGACCAACAACCTCGACATCAACAGCATCCGCTGGCTGGAAGACGTGCTGAACGCCCGCAACAGCACGATGATCATCATCAGCCACGACCGCCACTTCCTGAACCAGGTGTGTACGCACATGGCCGACATGGACTTCGGCAAGCTGACCGTGTGGCCGGGCACCTACGACGACTACATGCTCGCGTCGACCCAGGCCAGGGAACGTCAGGCGAACGCGAACAGCAAGGCGAAGGAGCGGGTCGCGGAACTGCAGGATTTCGTGCGGCGCTTCTCCGCCAACAAGTCGAAGGCGCGCCAGGCGACCAGCCGCATGAAGATGATCGACAAGATCAAGATCGAGGACTTCAAGCCGTCGAGCCGCCAGAACCCGTACATCCGTTTCGAAGGCGAGAAGAAGCTGCATCGCCTCGCGGTCGAGGTCCAGCACCTGACGAAGTCGTACGACAAGCCGGTCATCTCGAACTTCGACATCATGGTCGAGGCCGGCGAGAAGATCGCGATCGTCGGCGCGAACGGGGCGGGCAAGACGACGTTGCTGTCGTGCACGGCGCAGGTCGTCGAGCCGGACCAGGGCGTCGTCAAGTGGGCCGAGAACGCGAACCCTGGCCTGATGCCGCAGGATCCGAGCGAATATTTCGGCAGCGACGAGACGCTGACCGACTGGATGGGTCGCTGGACGCAGGAGGGCGACGACGACTAGTCGGTGCGCGGCATGCTCGGCCGGCTGCTCTTCTCCGGCGACGAGGTCAAGAAGCCGGTCAAGGTGCTGTCCGGCGGCGAGAAGGGCCGCATGATGTTCGGCAAGCTGATGCTCGGCCGGCACAACGTGCTGCTGATGGACGAGCCGACCAATCACATGGACATGGAGTCAATCGAGTCGCTGAACATGGCGCTCGACAAGTACAACGGCACGCTGCTGTTCGTGTCGCACGACCGCGAGTTCGTGAACTCCCTCGCGACCCGGGTGCTGGAGGTTCGGCCGGGGGATCGGATCGCCGATTTTCGCGGGACGTACGACGAGTACTTGACCTCGCAGGGCGTGGAGTAGCTCGTCGTTCCCGCGGAAGCGGGAACCTGGCGGCGTACTTCGTGGCAACGACAATGGCCCGCCTTCGCGGGAGCGACGAAAAGGATTGCATGAAGATATTCGATAGGCTCTACATCGACG
>CAXTPX010000601.1:0-2835 GCA_964246005.1 uncultured Burkholderiaceae bacterium
GGCCGGCGGCGACCGCGCGCCCCGGTTCGTCACGTTCGACGGCGTCGACGGCGCAGGCAAGAGCACACATGTCGAGTGGTTCGCAGGTCGCCCTGCCGAATGCAGCGGTTCGGAGGTCGTCGTGACGCGCGAGCCGGGCGGGACGCCGGTCGGCGAGGCGCTCCGCGAACTCGTCCTGCACCGACCGATGCATCTGGAAACCGAGGCGCTCCTGATGTTCGCCGCCCGGCGCCAGTTGGTGGCCGACGTGATCGGCCCGGCCCTCGCGCGCGGCGCCTGGGTGGTCTGCGACCGCTTCACCGACGCGACGGTCGCCTACCAGGGCGGAGGAAGGGGACTCGCGCGCGGTCGGATCGAGACGCTGCGCGCGTGGGTGCATCCGGATCTGGAGCCGGCGACGACGATCCTGTTCGACCTCGCACCGGACGTGGCGAAGAGCCGGCTCGACGCGACCCGCGACAGGGACCGCTTCGAACGGGAGGCGGAGGCGTTTTTCGTGCGCGTACGCACCGTCTACCTCGATCTTGCGGAAGACGAGAGGGAACGATTCGTCGTCGTGGACGGCGCACAGACCATTTCCCAAGTTCGTGCACAACTAGAAGTTGTGATAGCAAACCTTTGTTCATAAAACGATAAATGCTGATTTCACGATCTCCTTCACAGCCTTGCCTCGAATTCCTTCGTGGCGCCTGACAAGTCATTGATGCCGAACGAGTTGACACTTCTTCCGCCGTGGTTGACGCCCGCGCTCGCAGCGTTGCTGTCGACCGGGCAGCGGCTGCCCCACGCCCTGCTGTTGCACGGCCAGGCCGGTCTCGGCAAGCGCCTGCTGGGTCAGGCACTGGCCCGTGGCCTACTGTGCGAATCGTCCGATCCGGCGTTGCGCGCCGTCGGCGGCTGCGGTCGTTGCGACGCCTGTGGCTGGTTCGGACAACGCAGCCACCCGGATTTCCGGACCGTCACGTCGGAGGCGCTCGCGGCAGCCGAAGGATTGAAGTCGACTGACGATGCGGACCCTGACACGGACGACGCGCCGACGGGGGCGACGCGCGCGAAACGGGCGCCGAGCAAGGAAATCAAGGTCGACCAGATTCGCGCGCTGCACGCGTTCCTGTCGGTCGCGACGCATCGGAGCCGCTCGCGCGTCGTACTGCTCGACCCACTCGACGCGGTCAACGACATCGCGGCGAACGCCCTGCTGAAGATGCTGGAGGAACCGCCGCCGGCCACGGTCTTCATTCTGATCGGCGAGAAGCTCGGTCGCGTGCCGGCAACGATCGTGTCGCGTTGCCGGAAAGTCTTCGTCGCGACGCCGCCCGCGCCGCTCGCCGTCGAATGGCTCACCGCTCGGGGTGCGTCCGACGCGAAGGACCTGCTCGCGCTGGCCGGCGGCGCGCCGCTCGCCGCTCTCGCGCTGGCCGACGACGCCGAATCGATGCGCTGCCATCGGGCGCTCGTCGCCTTCCTTGCAGAACCCTCGACCGAGGCCGCCCTCGTGACGGCTGAAGGATTCGGCAAGGGCGCGCCGGCGCCGATCGTCCGCTGGATGCAGCAGTGGGTCGCGGACTGCATCTCGACGCATCTCGCGGGGTCGATACGCTATCATCCGACCCAGTCGCATGCCATCGAACGCCTGGCCCGCGCGGCGCGAATCGACGACCTGATGGACCTGATGCAGCGGTTGAATGCGGTTCGCTGGTCGATCGATCACCCGCTCAATACCCGGCTTTTGCTCGAGTCGCTGTTGTGCGCGTACTGCGATGCCGTGACGCCGGTCGCGACGGCTGGTGGATGGCCAGCCCGCTCGCGACACAACCCCTCGCCTGATTCGATGAATGCACGATGAGTGAAGACGCCAAAGCCTCGACGCCGGTCGCCCGGCCGAGCGTCCTGTCGCTGAACATCAAGGAAAAGGCGGCCCTGTACGCCGCCTGGATGCCCTATCTGAAGCACGGCGGGATCTTCGTGCCGACCGGACGGCCCTACGCGATCGGCGACGACGTCTATCTGTTGCTGTCGTTGATGGAAGATCCGACCAAGTTCCCGGTCGCCGGCAAGGTCGCGTGGGTCACGCCGCAGGGTGCCCACAACAACAAGGCGCAAGGGATCGGCGTGCACTTCGCCGACGACGACGGCGGGCGCACCGCGCGTCGCCGCATTGAGGAAGTGCTCGGGCCGGCGATCAAGTCGTCGCGGACGACGCATACGGTTTGACCGGGCGCATCGTCGGGTTGACGTTCCGCGACGCGGCTGCGGCTGACCTGCCGGTCGTCGTCGACATCTACAACGCGACCATCCCGGGTCGGGACGTCACCGCCGATCTCGAGCCGGTCAGTGTCGAGAGCCGCCTCGCGTGGTTCGCCGCGCACGACGCGCATCGCAGGCCGCTCTGGGTCGTCGACTCGCCCGACGGGGTGGTCGGCTGGCTGAGCTTCTCGGACTTCTACGGCCGCCCGGCCTACGGCGCGAGCGTCGAAGTCAGCATCTATCTGGCCGAAGCCGCGCGAGGGAAAGGGCTCGGACGAACGCTGTTGGAGCGCGCCGTCGCGCGCGCGCCGGACTACGGGGTGAAGACGTTGCTCGGATTCATCTTCGGTCACAACCGGCCGAGCCTCGCGCTGTTCGAGAAGCAAGGCTTCGGCCGCTGGGGCACGTTGCCGCGGGTCGCGGTGCTCGACGGGGTCGAGCGCGACCTGGTGATCGTCGGGCTGCGGATCGATTAGTAGGCTGAAACGGACAATTCGACAGCGCCTGACAAGCGGCTCACGCGCCGATGCGGCGTTGTTCGTCGTCGCCATGGCAGGGGCTACGACTCCTTCTCACGCGTTGCCTCGG
>CAXTPX010000602.1:0-2831 GCA_964246005.1 uncultured Burkholderiaceae bacterium
CCCTGCGACACCGGACGAAGGGGCCGTCACCGTTGCATTGCGGCCCGACGAGCGGAATCCGGCTGTCTCGGTACCGGAAGCCGGCGTCGAAGCGACGCCGGCCGACGATCGTTCGGGCGCGGCGCATCGTGCATCGGACGACCCGCCGATCGTCGGCAAATGGTGGCTGCCCGACCCGGCCGACAGCACCGCCGAGCCGCCCGCTGTTCAGTCCTCCACTGCCGAATCGTCCGTTCCCGAATCGCCCTCATCGGTTTCCCCGACGACCGATGCCGGGCGGCGCGACGACGTTCCCGACCGGCAGGCGACCGGTATCGGCGCGAGTGCCGAGCCGGCGTTCCTGGCGGCCGAACGCCCGACCCGATGGGGCCGAACGGCGCGCTGGTCGCTCGGGATCGGATCGCTGATCGCGACGATCGCGTTGGTCGGACAGCTCGCCTATCTGGGCCGCGACGAGATCGCGGCGCGCTGGACTCCGAGCCGCCCCTGGCTCACGGCAGCCTGCGTGCCACTGCACTGCACGGTCGGTTATCCGGCTCACCTCGACTGGATCACGATCGAGTCCGCGACGATCCAGACCACCGGCGCCAGCCTCGACGTCTACGTGCTGAACGCGCTGCTGCGCAACCGCGCGTCTGCGGACGTCCGCTATCCCCATCTCGAACTCGTCTTGACCGACTTGCAGGATCGGCCTATCTTGCGGCGCGCTCTCCGGCCCGAGGACTATCTTCCGGCGGGAGCTCTTGCGGGACGCAATCCTGCCAGTCGCGTCGATGACGCCGCGCAGACGGGTTTCGCGGCGGACAGCGAGCAGCCGATCCACCTGACGTTCGAACTCGGCGACGTGCGCTTCGCCGGCTACCGCGTCGACAAATTCTATCCATGACCTTTCTCGTCCGGACATGTGCTCGATGCGCACGCTGATCTGCGGATCACTCGCCTACGACACCATCATGGTGTTCGAAGGCCGCTTCAAGGATCAGATCCTTCCAGATCAGGTCCACATCCTCAACGTGTCGTTCCTGGTGCCGGCGCTGCGACGCGACTTCGGCGGGACGGCAGGCAACATCGCCTACAACCTGCATCTGCTGGGTGGAAAGCCGGTCATGATGGCGTGCGTCGGTGGAGACGCGGATCCCTACCTCGCGCGCATCGCGTCGCTCGGCATCGATGCACGCCACGTCGTCACGATGGCGGACGCCTTCACAGCACAGTGCTTCATCACCACCGACCTCGACGACAACCAGATCACCGCGTTCCATCCGGGCGCGATGAACAGCTCACCGCTCAACCACGTCGCCGACGTGCCGGATATCGGGCTCGCGATCATCGCGCCGGACAGCCGCGACGGCATGGTCCAGCACGCGCGCGAATTGGCGGACGCGGGGATTCCGTTCGTCTTCGATCCGGGCCAGGGCTTGCCGATGTTCACCGGCGCGGAGTTGATGCAATTCATCGACCTCGCCGACTACGTCACGGTCAACGAGTACGAGGCGCGGATGCTCGCCGAGCGGACCGACCGATCGTTCGATCAGCTCGCCGAGTCGGTGAAGGCGTTGATCGTGACGCACGGCGGCCTGGGCTCGACGATCTACGCATCCGATGGCGTCCACATCATCCCGAGCGTCAAGCCCGAGCGCGTGTCGGACCCGACCGGCTGCGGCGACGCGTACCGCGGCGGCCTGCTGTACGGACTGGCCAACGACATGGATTGGGAGACCACGGGACGGCTCGCGAGCACGATGGGCGCACTGAAGATCGCACACCACGGACCGCAGAATCACCACCCGTCACGCGACCGCATCGGCGAGGTTTTCCACCAGGTTTTCGGCTACACTCTCTGGTAATTAGTTCTTGTGTAACAAATACTTACACAGATTATCAAGGAGATCGACATGAACATCAGCAAGCGCCTGAAGCCATTGGCAGCGGTCGTCGTAATCGGTGTCGCGGTGACGGGGTGTGCCACGCAGAGCAACTCGAGTGCAGTGTACGGAAGCGGTCAGGTCCAGCGTGAGCAGATCGTCCGCATGGGCGTGGTCGAGAGCGTGCGGCAGGTAGCGATCCAGCGCCAGGAAAGCGGCATCGGCACGCTGGCCGGCGCGGGCATCGGCGGCGTTGCGGGAAGCGCGATCGGCGCCGGACGCGGCAGCATCGTGGGTGCGATCGTGGGTGCGGTCGCTGGTGGCGTTGCCGGCAACGCGATCGAGAACTCGGCCTCGCAACGGCCGGGTTACGAACTGACGGTCCGCCTCGACAACGGCGAGATGCGCGCGATCGTCCAGGAAGCCGACGAATACTTCCAGCCGGGCGACCGCGTGCGGATTCTGTCGCGAGGTGGCATCAGCCGTGTCACGCATTGAGCGTCCGGCCCGTTTGCGCGGGACCCGCTGAACGCGGGTCCCGCGTGTCCGTCACGCGGCGCCGATCACCTGATACGAGAGCCGGTTCACGACGATCAGCGCGACCTGGATCAGCAGCAGCGCGACGAGCGGCGAGAAGTCCATGCGTCCGTTGCGGGGAAGGATCCTGCGCAGCGGCGCGAGCAACGGGCTCGTCAGCGCATCCACGATCGGCAGGAACGGCGAGAACGGGTTGACCCAGCTCAGCACGGCAGCGATCAGGATCATCAACTGGGCCATGTACAGCGTCCATTTGATCAGCCATACGAGCGTTAGCCCGATCCACAGATCGATCGGCGGGAGGCCCCCCAGGCGCAGGCCGACATCGATCGCGACCGCCAACAGCGTGATGACGAATGCGGCGACGATGCTCGCCCAGTCGACCCCGGCGTAGCCGGGCACGATCTTTCGTAGCGGCTTGACGATCCA
>CAXTPX010000603.1:0-2828 GCA_964246005.1 uncultured Burkholderiaceae bacterium
AGCTGCACAACCGCGACGACGTCGTCGTGACGCTGAACAAGGAAGGCGAAGGACCGGTCACGGCCGCCGACCTCGAGCTGTCGCACGAAGTCGAGGTCGTCAATCCCGAGCACGTGATCGCGAACCTGTCGCCGGGCGGCAAGCTCGACATGCAGATCAAGGTCGAGAAGGGCCGCGGCTATCTGCCCGGCAACCTGCGTGCGTTCGCCGACGACCACAGCAAGACGATCGGCCGCATCGTGCTCGACGCGTCGTACAGCCCGGTCCGTCGTGTCAGCTACACGGTCGAGTCGGCTCGTGTCGAACAGCGCACCGACCTCGACAAGCTGGTCATGCAGATCGAGACCAACGGGGTCATCTCGCCGGAAGAAGCGATCCGCCAGTCGGCGCGCATCCTGATCGACCAGCTGTCGGTGTTCGCGTCGCTCGAAGGCACCGAGACGTCGTCGGAAGCGCCGTCCCGTTCGCCGCAGGTCGATCCGATCCTGCTGCGTCCGGTCGACGACCTCGAGCTCACGGTGCGTTCGGCGAACTGTCTGAAGGCCGAGAACATCTATTACATCGGCGACCTGATCCAGCGCACCGAGAACGAACTGCTGAAGACGCCGAACCTGGGCCGCAAGTCGCTGAACGAGATCAAGGAAGTGCTGGCGTCGCGCGGGTTGACGCTGGGAATGAAGATCGAGAACTGGCCGCCGGTGGGGCTGGAAAAAGCTTGACCGGCCCGACGGCCTTTTGAAGTACCGCCGGCTTCGTCTTCGACGAAGCCGGCAACTTGTTGGCTGTAACGTTCTTGCCAAGATCTTGAACGTACCGCCGCGTACAACAACCGAACCGCGCCAGCTTTACCGGCGATCGAAGAAGTCGGTCCCCAAGACTCCAGTAAAGGATCTTTACCATGCGTCACCGTCACGGACTGCGGAAACTCAACCGCACCTCGAGTCACCGTCTGGCCATGTTCCGCAACATGACCAACGCGCTGTTGAAGCACGAGGTCATCAAGACCACGCTGCCGAAGGCGAAGGAACTGCGTCGCGTCTTCGAGCCGATCATCACCCTCGGCAAGGAACCCACGCTCGCCAACAAGCGCCTCGCGTTCAATCGTCTGCGCGACCGCGAGATGGTGGTCAAGCTGTTCGACGAGCTCGGCCCGCGCTACAAGACGCGCAACGGCGGCTATCTGCGCATTCTGAAGTACGGTTTTCGTGTCGGCGACAATGCGCCGATGGCGATCGTCGAATTGATGGATCGTCCCGAGCCGAGCGAAGTCCCGGACGCCGCCTGATCGATCTTCGGTCGTTCGCATTCCTCGACGGCGCTCGCATTCGGGCGCCGTTGTCCTGTCCGACGCCTGGCATCGAACGATGATCGACCCGGGTCCCGCAGGGCCGCGCCGCAACGTCATCGAGATCCGTGGCCTCCGCAAATCGTTCGGCGACGGCGAAAAGCGGCACGAGGTGGTTCGCGGGCTCGATCTTACGGTCGCGCGCGGCGAATGCTTCGCGTTGCTCGGTCCGAACGGCGCCGGCAAGACGACGACGCTGCGCCTGTGTCTCGGTCTCACCGCGCCCGACTCGGGCAGCATCCTGCTCGGCGGTCTGCCGGTGCCGTTGAAGGGACGAGAGGCGCGCATCCGTGTCGGCGTCGTCCCGCAGATGGACAACCTCGATCCGGACTTCACCGCGAGTGAAAACCTGCTGGTCTACGGCCGCTACTTCGGCTTGTCCGACGCGACCATCCGTGCACGCATCCCATCGCTGCTCGAGTTCGCGAGCCTGACGTCCAAGGCAGACGCGAAGATCGGCGAACTGTCGGGTGGCATGAAGCGTCGCCTCACGCTGGCGCGCTCGCTCGTCAACGATCCGGATGTGATCTTCATGGACGAGCCGACGACCGGCCTCGACCCGCAGGCTCGCCATCTGATCTGGGACCGCCTGAAGAGCTTGCGCGCGGACGGCAAGACCATCCTCCTGACGACGCACTTCATGGACGAGGCCGAACGACTCGCCGACCGCCTCGCGGTCGTCGACGTCGGCAGCAAGATCGCCGAGGGGTCGCCGCGCGAACTGATCGCGCAATACATCGAGTCGAGCGTGGTCGAGGTCTACGGCGATGGCGCGAAGGCGTGGGGCGAGGAGACCGGTGCGGGCCTGTCGGCCCGCTTCGAGACGAGCGGCGAGACCGTGTTCTGCTACACCGATACGCCGCAGGCGCTGCTCGACCACCTGGCCGCTCGCCCGACGCTGCGCTATCTGCATCGACCGGCCAACCTCGAGGACGTGTTCCTGAAGCTGACCGGGCGCGAGATGCGCGACTGACCGCGCGGGTCTGTCAGGCCGTAGGACCCTTCAGATACTCGTCGTCGGTCACCTTGTCCATCCACTGGACGTACTTGCCGTCGAGCGCTTCGTGCACGGCGATGTGCGTCATGGCCGTCGTGGGGGTCGCCCCGTGCCAGTGCTTGTGACCCGGCGGACACCAGACCACGTCGCCCGCCCGGATCGCGACGACCGGCTGGCCTTCGCATTGCGTCCAGCCGCAACCGGCGGTGACGATCAGCGTCTGGCCGAGCGGATGGGTGTGCCATGCGGTTCGGGCACCGGGTTCGAAGGTGACCAACGCCATGGCAACACGCGCCGGTTCGGGTGGGCCGAACAGTGGATCGATCCGTACCGTGCCGGTGAACCAGTCGGCTGGTCCTTTACTGGATGGCTGTGAGCCTGCTCGTTTGATTTCCATCGACGTTGTCCTTTGTCATGGCTGGGCATACCGGTTCTCGGCCGCCTGATGGTTAAGTGGTGGGTGCAGCGTGCGGTGATTAGGTGGTA
>CAXTPX010000604.1:0-2811 GCA_964246005.1 uncultured Burkholderiaceae bacterium
GCTCGTCGAAGGCGCTGATCTGCCAGCTCGTCGTAATGACCGTCGACAGCACGAGATACACGATCGCGAGCGCGCCGACCCACCGGCGCCAGCGGATGAACGGCTGCCATCCGGCCGGCGCGATCGCGCAAAGCGTACCGATGAAGAACAACAGTTGCCACGCGAACGGATTGAAGTACCAGCCGATGCCGTCGACCGACGTCGGCAGGTTCCAGCCGAGGAAGCGCGCGGCGAGATACAGCGCGAACGACGCGGTCATCGTCGCGACCGGCATCGCGCGGATCGCCTTCTGCACGAACGGGAAGGCGAACAGCAGCACGATGTAGAGCGGCAGGATGTCGAGGTTGGCGGGCCGGAAGCGCAGCGTCAGCGCTTCGAGCAGTGCCACGTGCGGCGCCTCGAGGAAGCGCGTGATGTTGAGCTCCTCGATGTACATCGAGTTCGAGAAGCGCTCGGCCAGCCACGCGACCTGCGCCGTGTAGAAGAGGAACAGGATCAGGTGCGCGACGTACAACTGCCAGCAACGCTTCCACACGTGCGCGGTCATGTAGACGAAGCCGAGCTTGCGCTCGGACCGCCCGTAGGCGATGGCCGCCGAGTAGCCCGAGATGAAGACGAAGATCTCGGTCGCGTCCGAGAATCCGAAGTTGCGCAGCGTGAAGTGGCCGACCATGTTGGACGGCACGTGGTCGAGGAAGATGAACCACAGCGCTGCGCCGCGGAAGAAGTCGACGCGTGCGTCGCGCTCCTTCGCGTGGGCTGCATCGGCGAGGGGGGCGACGCGGGGGGGCGAAGGCGCGATCCCAGCGAGGCGTGCATCCGCGCGCGGCTCCGAGGCCGATGGGACGAAGCGCATCACGGACGAGCCGCGCGACAGGGCGCCCGGCCGCGATCAGCTAGTGGACTGTAACGAGTGAAGCGGCAGTGTCTGGTGAGTGGATCGCGTGTCGAGGCAAGGCGTGAGGAGGAATCATCGCCCCTGCCATGGCGACGACGAGCCGCGCTGCATCGGCGCGTGAGCCGCTTGCCAGGCACTGTCGATTTGCCCGTTACAGTCCACCAGGGGCGAGGACCTGCGGGACACTGGTCGCGACCGCCTTCCGGATCACGTTGTTGAGCGCGTCGACCTTGGTGGCCGCCGGAACGGCGTCCCAGGGATGCGTCTCGGAGGCCGAAGCGCCCGTTCCGATCGAGGCCGTCTCGTTGGTCGTCTTCGTCCGGATCACGTGGCCCGTCTGCAGATCGACGAGGCTGATCGACAGGTAGGCATACGGTGCGAGAAAGCCCTGGCCTTCGTTGCCCGTGTCGTCCTGCGTCACGTAGGTGAAGCGGTCGAAATAGAAGCCGATCCCGAAGAGCTTGCCTTCGCCGACGCGCTCGTTGCGGAACTGAAGTCGCGTGTCACCGCGCGACTTCGCGATGACGACCAGGTAGCGGGCGTCGCTCTCCTTCAGCCCCTTCCGCAGCCGCGCCAGCTGTTCCGGCGGCAGTACGGTCTGGTTCGATCCGCGGTCGTCGTGGAGAAATGCGCTCTTCTCGCGCGCGGGTTCGATGACGGTCTCCGCATCCGGAACGACCTGGTGGATCGCGGCCTCGGCCGCCTTCGCGGCGACCTGGTCGAAGCTGTCGTCGCGAAGCGGCACGACCTGCCGCCGGTTGCTGTCGATGTTGCTGCCGACCGATGGCTGATAGGTGACGATGGTCAGCTCGTCACCGATCGCGGACACCACCGCGTACTTGTCGGCTGCGGTCGACGGAGACGAGGCAAGCAGCAGACCTGCCGACCCGACTGCCGCGGCAATGCCCCGCAATGAGGGATGTCTCATGTCTCCTCCTTGTTTTGTCGTTCCGCGAATCAGGTCGGCGTCAGCACCTCTGGCACCGTTTCGACGACCGCCCTGCGGATCAGGCCATTGAGCGCCCGAACCTTCATCTCGGCCGGCACCGCGTCCCACGGATGCGTCTCGGTCGGCGAGATCGCGCTGCCGATGGTCGACGTCTCGTTGACGGTCTTCGTCGCGATGACGATGCCGGTCTGCAGGTCGACCACGGTCAGCATGAGATACGCGTACGGCGAGAGAAAGCCCCGATCCGACTTGCCCGTCTCCGTCTGGTAGACCCGCTTGATGCGATCGAAGTAGTAGCCGATGCCGAACAACTTGCCTTGCCCCTGGCCGCCGCTGCGGAACTTGAGACGCGTGTCGCCCTTCGACTTCGTGATGATCACGAGATAGCGCGCGCCGGTCTCGGCCGCATTCTTCTCGATACCGCGCAACTGCTCGGCCGACAGGTCGATCCGCTGCGCCGCGGCGTCGTCGTGCAGATAGACGCTCTTGTCCGGCGACGGCATGACCACGGTGACCGCATCGGGAACGACTTTGCGGATGGCCGTTTCGGCCGCCCTCGACGCGACCTGATCGAAGCTGTCGTCGGACAGCGGTACGACCTGGCGCAGGTTGCTGTCGAGATTGCTGCCGACCGATGGCTGATAGGTCACGATCGTCAGTTCATTGCCGATCGCGGAGACCACCGCGTACTTGTCGGCTGCCATCGCGACCGACGATGCGGCGGTCAACCCGAACGATGCGAGGATTGCGACGACCTTCGTTGACATCCGCTTCATGGACCGCTCCTTCGATAGGCGCGGCACGCCCGCGCTGCGATGCTCCTGGGAGTCGCGTCAGGCGGTCCCGCCGACCGTCAGTCCGTCGATCCGCAACGTCGGCTGGCCGAGCCCGACCGGAATGCTCTGGCCCTCCTTGCCGCACGTGCCGACGCCGCCGTCGAGCGCCATGTCGTTGCCGATCATCG
>CAXTPX010000605.1:0-2811 GCA_964246005.1 uncultured Burkholderiaceae bacterium
GATCATGAGGTTGGCCTGGATGCGGCCCGGCGCCTGGCCGGCCGTCGCGGCGCGAGCGTTCGGAAAGCTCTGCGCCCGCAACGCGGTCTTGCGGGCGGACGCGAGACGCTCCAGCGTCGACGCAGGCAATGCAGCGGTCGATTCGTCGAGCGCCTGCTTGATCAATGCGACGAAGCGGCGCTCGCCATCGGCAGCTCGCGGCCGGACCGGATCGGTCGGCCCCGATTGATTCGGCTCCTGGAAGCGCTTCATAGTCTGATCCCCTTTGCCTTCAAGGCCTCTGCGAGCGCATGCGTCGCCCGGGAACAATGCGTCTTGACGCTTCCTTCGGAACAACCCATGGCCGCGGCCGTCTCGGCGACGTCCATCTCTTCCCAGTAACGCAGGACGAAAGCCTCGCGTTGACGCGCCGGCAGCCGCTGGATTTCCAGATCGATCGCTTCGAGCACCTGGCGGCGCTCGACCTGGTCGGCGGTGCTTTCTGCCTGACGGGAGCCGTCCTCGGCTTCGAGGCTCTCCAGGAAATCAAACTCCTCGTTGTCCCGTCCGGTTGACAAATCCGAGAACAATGTCGTCCACGTCGAGCGGACCTTCTGCCGACGGAACCAGTCGTGGATCACGTTCTGCAGGATGCGCTGGAACAGCATCGGCCACTCGGCGGCCGGCTTGTCCCCGTAGTTCTCCGCGAGCTTGATCATCGCGTCCTGGACGATGTCGAGCGCAGACGCGTCGTCGCGGACGGCATAGGCCGCCTGCTTGTACGCGCGGCGTTCGACGGATTCCAGGAATTGGGAAAGTTCTGCGGAGCTTGCCATGAGGCAGCGACGGTCTTGTCTGTCGCGTCGAGCGGCGGGCGAGAGCCAGCGGACGTCGGCGATCTGAAGTCGGCGATCTTGAAATCCCGCGATCGTAACAAATGCGCGACACGCGACGCGTTCCGTGCATTGCCCGGGTGCGGCTTGCCCTCGACACGGGCCTGCGCTATCGTCCGCCGCTCGCCGCAGAGGCCCGGTCGTCGATCGACGATCGGGAAGCGGCGTTGATTCAAGCCGGATCGCGGGTCGCGCAAGATGCGCCCGTTGCCCGGCGCGCCGATCGCCGAAGCCGCTGACGCGGTTCGGCCAGCGTAGTTCGAACCCGCGTCACGAGCGCGTGGGGAGAGCGTCCAATCAATCTCCTGTGGACCTTGAAAGGAAGCAGCATGGAAGTCACCGGCGCAGAGATCGTCGTGCGTTGCCTCGCCGAAGAAGGAGTCGAACACGTGTTCGGCTACCCGGGCGGCGCAGTCCTCTACATCTACGACGAGATATTCAAGCAGGACCGGTTCCAGCACATCCTCGTGCGGCACGAACAGGCGGCCCTGCACGCAGCGGATGCCTATTCGCGCTCGAGCCTGAAGGTCGGCGTCGCCCTGGTCACGAGCGGACCGGGCGTGACGAACGCGGTGACCGGCCTCGCGACCGCGTACATGGACTCGATCCCGATGGTCGTGCTCTCGGGCCAGGTGCCGAGCCACGCGATCGGCCAGGACGCGTTCCAGGAATGCGACACCGTCGGCATCACGCGTCCGTGCGTCAAGCACAACTTCCTCGTGAAGGACGTGAGGGACCTGGCGCTGACGATCAAGAAGGCGTTCTACATCGCGCGAACCGGGCGACCAGGACCGGTGCTGGTCGATATCCCGAAGGACATCACGACGCACAAGGCCGAGTTCTCGCCGGCCGACTACGCCTCGATGCCGGTGGAGATGCGCTCGTACAAGCCCGTCGACAAGGGTCACACCGGCCAGATCAAGAAGGCGCTGCAGCTCCTGATGGCGGCCGAGCGGCCGATGATCTACGCGGGCGGCGGCGTGATCCTCGCGAACGCGTCGAACGAGCTGAATCGCCTCGTCGATCGCCTCGGCGCACCGTGCACGACGACGCTGATGGGCCTCGGTGGCTACAAGTCGAGCGATCCCAAGTTCCTCGGCATGCCCGGCATGCACGGCACCTACGAAGCGAACATGGCGATGCAGCACTGCGACGTGCTGCTCGCGGTCGGCGCGCGCTTCGACGACCGCGTGATCGGGAACCCGGCGCACTTCGCGCAGAACGTCCGCAAGATCATCCACATCGACATCGATCCATCGTCGATCAGCAAGCGCGTGCGGGTCGACGTGCCGATCGTCGGCAACGTGCGCGAGGTGTTGATCGAGCTGATGGCGCAGCTCGACGTCTTAGAGGAGAAGCAGCAGCGCGAGGGTCGCGCGGCCGTGCGGGCCGACGCGCGACGCATGTCCGCGTGGTGGTCCCAGGTCACCGAGTGGCGGAAGAAGGACTGCATGGCCTACGCGAACTCGGACGAGGTCATCAAGCCGCAGTTCGTGATCGAGAAGTTGTGGGACGTGACCGGCGGCGATGCCTTCGTCACGTCGGACGTCGGCCAGCATCAGATGTGGGCCGCGCAGTACTACCCGTTCGACCAGCCGCGTCGCTGGATCAACTCGGGCGGCCTCGGCACGATGGGCTTCGGACTGCCGGCCGCGATGGGCGTGATCAAGGCCAATCCCGGCGCCGACGTCGCCTGCGTCACCGGCGAAGGCAGCATCCAGATGTGCATCCAGGAGCTGTCGACCTGCAAGCAGTACCACCTTCCGGTGAAGGTCATCAGCCTCAACAATCGCTATCTCGGCATGGTCCGGCAGTGGCAGGAGATCGAGTATTCGAGCCGCTACAGCGAGAGCTACATGGACGCGCTGCCGGATTTCGTGGCGCTGGCCGAGGCGTACGGGCACATCGGCATCCGCATCGACAAGCCGGCCGACGTCGA
>CAXTPX010000606.1:0-2801 GCA_964246005.1 uncultured Burkholderiaceae bacterium
CGGCACGATCGTCTCGGCGAGTTTCTGGTCCTTGCCCTGCTGCGCGCGCTTCAACGCTTCGGCCGCTTCGGGCGCCATGTAGTTCTCGTCGTGCTTCGCAAGGATCTCGCGCGCCACGAACACGCCGTCCTCGAGGCGGCCCTCGGCCACCACGCCCTTGCCCTCCTTGAACAGGTCCGGAAGGATGCCGACGTAGCGGACCGGAACGGTCTTCGCGGTGTCGGTCACGACGAAGCGGATGTGCGTGCCGTCGCGCTGCAACGTGCCGTTCTCGACCATGCCGCCGATGCGGAAGTTCCGACCGGACGGCGCCTCGTGCTGCGCGACCTGGCTCGGCGAGTAGAAGAACACGAGGTTGCTCTGGAACGCGTTGAGGATCAGCGCGACCACGGCTGCGACGGCGACGAAGACGCCGCCGACGATCGCGAAGCGCTTGCGACGCGGCGTCATGCAGCGACTCCGTCGCGATCGGCGCGCGCACGAACCGGCTCGTCCGCCTCGTCGTCGATCGGGATCCGGAGCGCGCGACGATGTCGATGCATCGCCGCGATCGGATCGAGCAACATCGCCGCCGCGGTCACGCCGTACGCACCCCAGACGTAGAGCCCGTAGCCACCCATCGCGAAGAACTCCGACGCGCTCGTCCAGTTCATGCGCGTCCCAGCGCGCGGGCCGTGCTCAGCCATTGCGCATGCCGCTCGCGCTCCGCGACGATCGCCTGCGTGCGCTTGAACACGACCGCGAACGCGTAGGCCCAGAAGGCCAGCGTCATCAGCAGTATCGCGAGCAGCATCGACTGCGCCATCGACGGCGCGGACGACAGCGTGATGCTCGCGCCCTGGTGCAGCGTGTTCCACCACTTCACCGAGAAGTAGATGATCGGCACGTTGACGCTGCCGACGATCGCGAGCAACGCGCCCGCACGGTCCGCGCGCCGTGGATCGTCGATCGCCTCGACCAGCGCCATGAACCCGAGATACAGGAAGAGGAGGATCAGTTCGGACGTCAGTCGCGCATCCCACACCCACCAGGTCCCCCACGTCGGTCGACCCCACAGCGCGCCGGTCCACAGCGCGAGGAACGTGAACATCGCACCGGTCGGCGCGATCGCGCGCGCGAACATCGATGCCAGCCGCGCGTTGAGGCCCCAGCCGATCGCGGCCCACCCGGCCATCGCGATGTACAGCACCATCGACATCCATGCGGCCGGCACGTGGATGAAGATGATGCGATACGCATCGCCCTGCGTCGCGTCGGTCGGCGCGACGAAGAAGCCGACGTACAGCGCCGCGATCGCCAGGGCCGCAGCGAGCAGCCACAAGCCCCTCGACCAGCGCGCGGCGAGGCCGTAGAAGCGGGCCGGCGATGCGAAGTGGAAGAAATTTGTGCGGGCCAAGGGCGTTACTCCGTCGCGATCCTGAGCGCGGCGGCGGTGGCCGGTGGCGCAAGAAGCGACGTCAGGATCAGCAAGGCAGCGAGCAGCGAAAAATGGCCGCGCGCGGAAAGGCCGGAGTCTATCGCGACCACGGCGCCGCTGCCGAAGATCAGGGCGGGGATGCAGAGCGGCAAGACCAGCAGGATCAGCAGCACGCCACCGCTGCGGACGCCGAGCGTCAACGCGGCGCCGAGGCCGCCGAGGAGGCTCAGGATCGGCGTGCCGAGCAGCAGCGAGACGGCGAGCGCCGCGATCGACGTGCCGGCGACGCCGAACATCAGCCCGAGGAGCGGCGCGACGATCGTCAGCGGCAGGCCGGTCAGCAGCCAGTGGGCCAGCGCCTTCGCGAGGGCGGTCGCCAGCGCCGGATGGCCGCCGCGGCCGCCCGCCAGCAGCATCTGGTCGAGCGATCCGTCCTGATGGTCGCTCGCGTACAGCGACGCGACCGACAGCATCGCGGAGAGGAGCGCGCAGACCCAGACCACGCCGGGCGCGATCTGTTGCAGCGTCTGCGGCTCGGGGCCGACGCCGAGCGGGAAGAGGCTCGCCGCGATCACGAAGAACGCGATCGGCAGCAGCGCGTCGGCGCGCCGGCGCGCGGCCAGCCGCAGGTCGCGTCGCAGCACGGTCGCGAAGATGCGGTTCATGGTGCGAGCCGCGACGGGTCGTCGAGTTGCACGGTGCGATGGTCGATACCGTCCGGTAGCACCGGCGCGACGTGGCTCGTGAACAGGACGCTGCCGCCTTCCCGCGCATGGTCGACGAGCAACGCGCCGACCAATGCGACGCCTTCCGCGTCGAGCGCGTCGTACGGCTCGTCGAGGATCCACGTCGCGTCGGGCGGCGACAGGCACAGGCGGCATAGCGCGACGCGGCGGCGCTGTCCCTGCGACAGCATGCGGATCGGCGTGTGGCGCTTCGGGTGCAGGCCGAGTCGACGGATGGCATCGGCGATCTTCGCGTCGGACGCGTCGAGGCCGTGCAGCGCCACCAGATAGCGCAGCGACTCTGCAACGGTCAGGTCGTCCTTCAGCGCGTTCGCATGGGCGAGATGCAGCAGCGACCCCGCCCCGGTCGTCCAGGCCACCGACCCGGCTTCGGGTTTCGCGAGGCCGACGAGGACGCGTAGCAGCGACGTCTTGCCGAAGCCGTTGGCGGCGCGGAGCCATATCAGTTCGCCGGGATGGAGGTCGAGATCGAAGCGATCGAACAGGATGTGCTCGCCCCGTCGACATGCGAGGCCGCGCACGAGCAGGCGCGCGGCGAGCCGATCGGCGGGGCCGTGCATCGGCTCCGGCGGGGTCGGGGCAGGCATGGTCGAGCGTTCGCGGCCGATCGGAGTTGTCAATTTTGGTTGACACTCATA
>CAXTPX010000607.1:0-2800 GCA_964246005.1 uncultured Burkholderiaceae bacterium
GGCTTCTCGTCCATGCCGACGCCCCAGTTTCCCGACACCACGATCGTCGAATACTGTTCCTGTTCCGCGCGATGCAGCGCCTCGGCAAGATACTCGGGGCACCGGAATCCACTCATCCGTCGATTGAAACCGGGGACCGGTGGGCAACCGCTGCTCGTGAAGAAGTCGACGCCGACCGTCGCGTGCTTGAGAAACCAGGGATAGAGATGGCCCGCATGCGAATCGCCGTAGACCAGCACCCGCTTGCCTGTTGCCTCGGGGTTGATCGAGCAACTGGCCAGTGCGTCGCGCGGCCTCTGGTAGTTGTCGCAGGGCTCCTGGGTGGTGTGATCGTCGGCGATCCGTTCAATCTTTCGATAGAAGGCGACGTCATTGCCCGCACGCTGGATCCATCCGTCGCTTCGAACCACTGCTATGGACGCCGCCGCGACGATCGATGCGAGGATCGCCGAGCCGATCGTCGCGCGCTGGAAGAGCCCGCCCGGTTTCGTTGATTTGACGCGCGTCTCGACGAGACGGTAGGACGCGAACGCGAGGAGGAGGCACAGCGCCATCGCGGTGATTTTTGCAATCCGCTTCGCGTTGCTCTCGAGCGTCAGGAAGCCGAGTCCGACGGCAAGGGGCCAGTGCCAAAGGTAGATCGAATAGGACCAGAGCCCGATCTTCTGCACGACGACGTTGGTGATCAAGCGGCGGGACTGGATCGAAGGCGCGCTGCCGACTGCCAGGATCACGGCGGTGCCGAAGACCGGTAGCAGCGCAAGGGCGCCCGGCCAGGCCGATTCCCAGTTGAAGCGTGATGCCAGTGCCGCAGTGGCGACGATGCAGGCGACGCCCGCCAGGGCGACAGCCAAACGCCAGCGGTTCGCGAGGCGAGCGGCTTTCGGTTCGAGGAGCAGCGCCACGCCGCCCGCGAACATCTCCCATGCCCGCGAGAACAGCGAGAAGAACGCCAGCGACTGATCCGAACGCGTCAGCACGACGGAGGTTGCCAACGACGCAGCGGCCAGGAGCCCGAGGCACGCGATGAGAGCGTTGTCCCGGCCGCCACTCGACAATCTCTTGAAGGCGCGAAGAAGTCGGTCGATCGCGTAGAGGAAGGCCGGATACAGCATGTAGAACTGCCACTCGACCGACAGGGACCACGTGTGCAGCAGCCATCGTTCGTCGGTGGCCGTCGTGAAGTAGCCCATGCCTCGCGAGAAGAAGACGTTGCTGTAGAAAAGCGCCGCGGGAACCGATTGGCGGGCGAGGTTCCGGTAGTCGAGCGGCGCCAGCACGAAGGCGCCGACGATCAGCAATGTCAGCAGCAGCGCGAGCAGCGCGGGCCAGATACGAGCGACGCGACC
Organism: uncultured Burkholderiaceae bacterium; assembly: GCA_964246005.1. GTDB lineage: Bacteria > Pseudomonadota > Gammaproteobacteria > Burkholderiales > Burkholderiaceae_D > CAHJXF01. Next base: position 1,350 of record CAXTPX010000607.1, read on the forward strand.
TGCCAGGAAATCCAGGTAGCGGAAGCGATCGTTGCGGAGCCCGGACGTGATGATCCTGGTCATCAGATAACCGGAAATGACGAAGAACACGTCGACGCCGATGAACCCGCCGTCGAAGGGGCGGACATGGAAATGGAACAGGACGACCAGCGTGACGGCCAACGCACGGAGGGCGTTGATGTCGGCGCGGAATGCAGGCTGGGTCACGGCTTGGCCAATAGGGGACGGGACGGGCATCCCCGATCGCGCTGCGACGGGTCCGCGGGAAGCACTTCAAGCAATGCATGTGCCATACGCATACCGGCTCGATCAGAAGTGAGGCGACGGCTCGACAACGGCCGCGAGCCGACCCAGGCGACCGCCTGCCAGGTCGGTCGCGAGCGTGTCCAAGCGCATCGAATAGTTCGGGGCCGAAAACGGTCCCATCCGGCGGCTACCGGAGCGCGGCGACATGGGCGGCGGCAGAAGCGGGAAAAGCACGGCCGAGGTGTCGCTCCACGATCGCCGGGTCGAGGCCGTTGCATTGGAGCACCGACTCCCAACCGGTGATGTCCGCCTCGAAAGGGTTGTCCCGCAGGAGCTGGACCTTCACGAAGGGGTAACCGGCGTCGATCAGTTCGCGCCAGTTCACGAGCGTCGGGTTCAGCGTCGGCGACGCCTCGGTCGGAAACAGAACCTCGATCTTCAGGTCCGCAGCGGTCAGTTGCGCCAGCAAGGCGAGTTCGGCGCTCGCGATGATCGCTTCGCGGCCTCCGACGAAGCGTCGATGCCAGAAGCGGGCGAACGCCGCGCTGCGGATCGCGGACGGGCGGTAGAAGACCAGGTAGCTCTGGATGTGGTGGACGTGCTGATGGCTGTCGGTCATTCCGACGACGTCGGCCGTCGACGCGTCCACGCGCGCCAGCATCGAGCCGAAGCTCCGGAGCGGTCCGAAGACGCTGTCGTTCGCAAGAGCCAGCAGGGTCGCATCGACGAGCGATGGCACGTCGCGAAGCGCCGCCGCCCAGGAGCCGAAGTCGTAGCCGGTATTGCGGCGCACCGCGGCGCCTGCGATGAACGGATCCCAGGCCGGATCCCAGCGTGCAGGGCGACGGTCGTCGCACGCGATCATCAGCACGACCGCGAAGCCCGACGCATTCCAGGCGTGCGCGAGGTGCAGCGTATGCGAACCGACCGAGCCGTCGGGAGACCAGGTGGCGAGAACGCAGACCCGGCGACCGCCGAGCGATGGTGGCCGCTTGATCCACTGCGGACGCTCGAGGCTGGCGCGAGCGACCGCCAGCACATGGCCGATCCGACGCAGCACGCGTCCGATTCGCTGGATCACATCGCCCCGCGGAGCTTCCGCTTCGCTCGCCACATCCAATGGGTGGCGGGGGTCACCGTGACGTCGGGGAAGGCGTCGAAGAACGCGCGCAACTCCGCCTCCACGTCACGCTCCTCGGCGGCGG
>CAXTPX010000608.1:0-2794 GCA_964246005.1 uncultured Burkholderiaceae bacterium
AGAACACGTCGGCGTGGCGCCCGATGCGGCGGCGCGCGCACTGCACGGCTTCCATGCCATCTCGGCGCGGCTGCGGCATGACGCGAGCAGCGTCAAGGAGCTGTATGTCGACGCGACCCGTCACGACGCGCGCATCCGCAGCCTGATCGCGCGCGCCGCCGAGACCGGCATCCGCACGATCCCGGTCGACGGACGTCGACTCGACGGCCTGTCCGGCCATGCGCCGCACCAGGGTGTCGTGGAGATGGCCGACGAGATCAAGGTCGCGACCAGCCTCGACGATGTGCTCGACGACCTGCCGCCCGGCACGCCGCCGCTGCTGCTGATCCTCGACGGCATCACCGATCCGCACAACCTCGGCGCCTGCCTGCGCGTCGCCGATGGTGCCGGCGTGCACGCGGTCGTCGCGCCGAAGGACCGTGCCGCGGGCATCGGTGCCACCGTCGAGAAGACGGCGAGCGGGGCGGCCGACACGATGCCGTACATCACCGTCACCAATCTCGCGCGCACGCTGCGCGAACTGAAGGAACGCGACATCCGCATCGTCGGGACGAGCGACGATGCAGAGGAGTCGATCTACCGGACCGAGCTGACCGGTCCGACCGCATGGGTCTTCGGTGCGGAGGGCGAAGGCATGCGGCGCCTGACGCGCGAGACCTGCGACGTGCTGTGCCGCATCCCCATGCACGGCGCCGTGGCGAGCCTGAACGTCTCGGTCGCGAGCGCGGTGTGTTTGTACGAGACGGTGCGGCAGCGGGGCGCTTGACAAATTGATCGCCCAGCCTGCAGGTCGGAGCACGCGTTCGAAGCATGTCATCCGAACGGGCTATTGGCCGTTGCCGCTTCGCTCCCGATACTGCCTCGGCGCCATGACCAGCGACCGGTACGTGGAGCCGTCGATCTCACCGACTTCATTCATTTGAGGTTTGTTCGTTGGCGATCCGATCGATAACTTGAAAAATCGGTCAGCGCTTCCAAGGCGACCGATTCCTCAACGCTTCTAGGAGTCGACATGTACGAGATGAGTGATTCAAATGTGGATCAGGTCGCCGGTGGTTTTTCGATCAGTGGGTTCTGGACGGCGATCGGCGCGTTCTCGACGGCGTTCAACGCGTGGGACAGCACGATGCGAGGCGTGGGTGGGACGTTGAACAACTACTACGGTCCCGAAACCACGCTCGAAATCATCAACGGCGGCAATCTCGGCGCCTGATGAGATGAACGCTGCCGACGCGCCTGCACCGCTGGACTCGAAGACGTTATGGCTTCGCCGGTGGTGGGGACGAGCGGTTTACGCGCTCGGCACCGCGTCGGCTGCCACGTTCGCCGTCATTCTGATCTCGACCATGGTCGATGGCGGTCAAGCGATAGCAGGACTGATCCGCGAGTGGGTGGCGAGGCCATTGTTCTGGCTGGAGGTGCTTTCGGCCATCATGCTGACACCCTTCATCGAGACCGGGCTGATGGCCTGGATCATTCGGCAACTGATGCGCTCTGTTTCGTCGCGCTACGCCGTGATGATCCTTTCGGCTGCCATCTGGGCAGTGATCCATCGGCTTGTCACGAACCCGTCCGGCTGGCTTGCATTCTTTCCGTTTCTCGCGTTCTCGTATGCCTACATCGAACGCCGCCAGGAACCGCATCGCGACGGGTTCATCGTTGCGACGATGTCGCATGCGTTCTATAACCTCGCGAGCGTCATGCTATTGATCTCGAGCGGGTTCGTGCGCTGAAGCGCTAGAAGCTACTCATCCGCTGGTCGGGAGCAACCAGCGCCGGTCACTCAGCCTCGGCGTTCGCGACGATTGCGAGCGGCTGCGGAATGGCTCTGCACGTGCTCGAGGTGCTGCATGGCGATTCGCAATGCTGCATGCTGTTCGGATGACACTCGTCCGCTCCAGCCTCGCATTCTTCGCTGCCGCTTGTGCGCTCGTCGCGGCCGACCTCGCGACTTCGTTCGCCCAATCCACCGACCTCCTCCGGGCCGGCCAACCGCGCGAATACCAGCGGGTGACCCACAGTCGCGACGGCATCGGCGTGGCGTACATGGGCCGCGAGATCGCGGAGGTGATGGACCCCGCCGGGGCCGACTGGCTCGAGCGCGGCGCCCGCGCGAAGGAGGAGCGGCCGGACCTGCTGCTCGCAGCGCTGCCGCTACGCGACGGGTTGACCGTGGCGGACATCGGCGCCGGGACGGGTTACTACAGCTGGCGCATCGCCGAGCGCGTGGGGCGCAGCGGTCGGGTCTTCGCCGTCGATGTGCAGCCCGAGATGCTGACGCGACTCGCTGCGGAAATGAAACGTCGCGGCGTCGGCAACGTCACGCCGGTGCTCGGGACCTCGACCGAGCCGCGTCTGGCCGATGCGTCGGTGGACCTGATGGTAATGGTCGATGTCTATCACGAGTTCGACCACCCGAAGGAGATGCTCGATGCGCTGGTCCGCGCCTTGAAGGTCGATGGTCGACTCGTCTTCGTCGAATATCGCGCCGAAGACGCGGCCGTGCCGATCAGTCCACACCACAAGATGAGCGTGGATCAGGTGCGTCGCGAGGCGGCGGCTGCCGGACTTTCCTGGAAGGAGACGATCGAAACGCTTCCTTGGCAACACATTGTCGTGTTCACCAGGCCGCAAGGTAAATGACCCGTTGACTCGTCGGCCGATTCAATCATAATGAGAATCATTCGCAACTGACGGCCATGTCGTCATGCGAAGGCGAGGCGAACGGGATGGCCCGCCGCCGATCGCCCGACGACGTCACCGGAGACTTGCCATGGACGACACGCGTCCCGAA
>CAXTPX010000609.1:0-2789 GCA_964246005.1 uncultured Burkholderiaceae bacterium
CCTGCAGGCCACGGTCATGGAGAAGGGACGCGACGCTGCGATCCTGACCGACGACTACGTCCACGAAAATCCCTGGCAAGTCATCGGTATCGGCGCCGCGATCGGATTCCTTCTCGGCGTCGTCGTCGCCCGTAGTTGAGGTCGAGCGGTCGATCTGCAGGGCTCCCTCCACCGCGTCTTTCTCTCGAAAGCGATCCAATGATCTTCGGCGCCAGTCGGCCAAGACGTCCGCGCAGCACGTCGCGAACGAGTCGCGATGCCTACGATCGGGACGAACCGTTCCAGCAGTTGCCGCCGAAGCTGATTCCGACGCTCAAGCAGTTCGCGTCGACTGCGGCGTCGATCGTGCATACGCGGCTCTCCCTGGCCGGCATCGAACTCGAGGAAGAAGTCCAGCGCCTGGTCAGCGCCGCGGCGATGGGTGTCGTGGCGCTGATGCTCGTGTCGCTGGCGCTGGTGGTCGGGACGTTCACGGTCATCGCAGCGGTGCCGATCGAGTACCGCGTGCCGACGATGATCGCCATCACGGTCGTCTACCTGCTGATCGCGGTGGTGCTGGTCCTGCGGGTGAAGGGACTCTTCACCAATCGTCCGCCGATCTTCGCCGCGACGCTCGCCGAACTCGAGAAGGACAAGGATGCGTTGGCACAGATGGCGCATCAGTATGCGGCCGAAGAGGCAGCGAACGATCGTCGTGCGTCGGGCGTCGACGAGGTCCGGGCGACCGCGTCGAAGGGAGCAGTCTGATGGCCGAGTCGCACACCCCGTTGAAGTTGCGCAAGCAGATGTTGCTGATGCGTGCGGCCGTCGAGCGGGTCGAACTTTCGCAACACGTTTTGGAGTTGCGGCGCGCAGCGACGTTGTCCGCGATCGTTCGCAATGCGATGCCTGGAGACCGCAGTCGAACGCTCGCATCCCGCGCATTCGACCTGATCAAGCGGTATCCGTTTTTGACGTCCGCGACGTCGCTCGTGGCTGCGCGTTTCAAGTTGCCGATCCTCAAGCTCGCTACCAAGTGGGGCGGCGCCGCGACGGTCATCTACAAGCTGTGGGGTCTGTGGCAGAAGTCGCAGGCCGGTCGCAAGGTGCCGGTCCCGCTGTCGCGTCGCCTTCCGCGCTAGCGACGCCAGGTCGATGACCTGCGCGCGCGAGCATCGGGTTCCGGCGCTCGCGTGCCGAGTTGGGGTTGGAGTGGCCGTCGTGACGTGCGCGTTGTCCTTGCGCGCCGCACCGATGGACGATATCGCGCCGCCGGAAGCCACACCGTATCGCCCGACGATTTCCACGCCTGCGCAGCTGTCCGCACCGGAGTGGCTCGAAGGGGAATTCGGCGGGCTGCAGGCCGGTGGCAGTCGATCCGACGGCGGCCTCGATCGGCGAAGCAGCATCCCCTACACCCTGAAGTACGCCTTCAGCGATGACTGGGGGGTTCGCATCGATGGCGAGGCGCTGGTTCACGCGCACGATGCGCAGGGCATGCGGGAAACGGGCCTCGGCGACACCGCCTTCGTGCTGAAACGGCGCATCGCGGTCGATCCGGTGTCGACGCTCGGCCTCGAAGCCGGTGTCCTCTTCCCGACGGGCCGGAAGGCGCTGGAGAGCGGTAGCGGCAAGCCGGACTACACCGTCAACGGCATCTACAGCAGCGACCTGGGCGAGTGGCACACCGATGTCAATCTGGTCGGAACGCGACTCGGGGCGAGGGACCCGGGGACATCGCGCTACCAGCAGCTCGGCGCGATCGCCGTGTCGCACCCGTTGTACGGTCGCTTGAGCGCGGCGGCCGAGATGTCGGGAACGCGTCAGCATGGCGCCCCCTCGACCTCGCAGGTGCTCGCCGCGCTGAGCTATGCCGTGCGACGCGACATCGTCGTCGATATCGGCGCGGCGCACGGCCTCAATCACGCGTCCGCGACATGGCAGGCGTTCAGCGGCGTCACCGTCGTGATCGGTCGGATCGATTGATCGATCGTCTGCGTCGCTACGACGCAGCCGCGGTCGCGTTCGCCAGGAGAAGCGCGAGGCAGCGGTCGATGTCGTGCTGCCCGTCGATGAAGTAGCGTGCCGCGCTGCTTTCGTCGCGACCCACCCGTACCGTGACCCACGCTGCCGGCGCATCGACGAACGCGGCCTCGTCGGTGACGTCGTCGCCGATGAAGAACGCGGCCTCGCACCGCTCGTGCCGGACCAGCACGGACAGGGCCCTGCCCTTGTCCGGCGCGCCTTCGACGAGCAGGTTGAAGACGCACTTGCCGCCGATGACACGAGGCTTCGGCTGCAGCCGCCGGATGATGGCCTCGATCGCTTGTCGTGCGGCGTCGGCTTCGGGCGCCATCCGGTAGTGGATCGACAACGAGTATTTCTTCGCCTCGATCGCGATGCCGCCGGTCCGGGCCGCCATGGCCGTCAGGGCCGCCTCGCACTGCGAGCGCCATTCGCGAACGATCTCGCGATGCGCCGTGCTGCCGCCCTGGCCGCTGACCGCGTCCGCGAGCGAGTGATGCATCGCGTCGGGCAAGCCTTCGGATCCGTGATCGCCGACGAGGTGGAGCGGCGTGAATTCGAGCCGGCGCTTCAGGTCGTCGCTGCCGCGTCCGGTCAGGATCGCGGTCGGGACGAGCGCGGAGAGCGATGAGAGCAGTGCGTTCGTCGCGGGCGAAGCGCGGGCGTCGTCGGGGCGCGCGACGATCGGCGACAGCGTGCCGTCGAAATCGAACGCATACAGCGTCGCCTGGCGGGACAGACGCTCCAGGGCCGCGAGCCCGGCAGGCGAGAAGAGGTCGATCATC
>CAXTPX010000610.1:0-2786 GCA_964246005.1 uncultured Burkholderiaceae bacterium
GTGCTGGTCACGCTGTTCCTGCCGCAGGGCATCGTCGGCCTCTTTCGCAAGCTGCTGCGCACGAAGGCTTCGCCCGACAGCATCGCGTCCGACGCGCCGCCGGCGCCGAAGACCGTCGAACCCGAACAGCTGCAGGATGCGCAGCTCGACGACGCCGTGGCGACGCGATGACGACCGATCGCGTGGCCACCGGGGGACTCGACACCAGTCACGGCGCGATCCTCTACCTCGACGCGATCAGTGTCAGCTTCGACGGCTTCAAGGCCCTGAACGCACTGACGCTCGACATCGGCACGGGCGAACTGCGTTGCATCATCGGACCGAACGGCGCCGGCAAGACGACGATGATGGACGTCATCACCGGCAAGACGCGACCCGATAGCGGCACCGTGTTCTTCGGCCAGACGATCGACCTGACGAAGCTGTCGGAGCCTCAGATCGCGCGTGCCGGCATCGGGCGCAAATTCCAGCGACCCACGGTGTTCGAGAATCACAGCGTGTACGAGAACCTCGAGCTCGCGATGAAGACCGACAAGCGCGTCTCCCCGACGCTGTTCGCGCGCTTGACGGGTGCGCAGCGCGACGCGATCGACGCGATGCTCGAACTGATCCGGCTGCAGGACTCCGCGTCGCGACCGGCCGGCCTCCTCTCGCACGGCCAGAAGCAGTGGCTCGAGATCGGCATGCTGCTGATCCAGGAACCACAGTTGCTGCTGCTCGACGAGCCGGTCGCCGGCATGACCGACTCGGAGACCGAGCGCACGGCCGAGCTGCTGAACGAGTTGCGCGGCAAGCACTCGATGATGGTCGTCGAGCACGACATGGACTTCGTCACGGCGATCGCCGGTAACGGCAAGGTGACCGTGCTGCACGAGGGCTCGGTCCTGGCCGAAGGGCGGATGCACGAGGTGCAGGCGCACGAGCGGGTGATCGAGGTCTATCTCGGACGATGAAGATGAATGGTTCGTCGTTCCCGCGCACGCGGGACCCGGTGTCGTCGCTCGGTCATCCGCGCGACCCCCGACGATGCTGGGTTCTCGCGTTCGCGGCAACGACGGAATGACGTGTAAACATTCTTTACCACCGAAGCCATGCTGAGCGTCGAGAACATCAACCAGTACTACGGCGGCAGCCATACGCTGCGCGGCGTGTCGATCACGGCCGACCTCGGCCGCTGCACCGCCCTCCTCGGCCGCAACGGCGTCGGCAAGACCACGCTGCTGAAATGCATGATGGGCGTGCTGCCGGTGGCGAGCGGCAGGATCGTGTTCGACGGCGCCGACATCACGAAGATGTCGCCGCACGCGCGGGCGGCGCGCGGCATTGCCTACGTGCCGCAGGGTCGCGAGATCTTTCCGCGGCTCACCGTCGAGGAGAACATCCTGATGGGCATGGCGACCAAGTCCTCCAGCCATGCGAAGAGGATCAACGGCGAGGTCTTCGAGCTGTTCCCGGTGCTGAAGGAAATGATGGGACGGCGCGGCGGCGACCTCTCGGGCGGGCAGCAGCAGCAGCTCGCCATCGCCCGCGCGATGGTCGCGGAGCCGAAGCTAATCATCCTCGACGAGCCGACCGAAGGCATCCAGCCGTCGATCATCAAGGACATCGAGCGGGTGATCCGCATGCTGCGCGAACGCGGCAACATCGCGATCGTGCTGTGCGAGCAATACTTCGATTTCGCGCGGGCGCTGGCCGACCAGTTCGTCGTGCTGTCGCGCGGGGCCGTGGTGCGCGCCGGCGACCGCGCCGAGATGGAAGGCGACGAAGTGCGCGAGCTGTTGTCGGTCTAGTGGTGCTCGACGGCGACGCGATCGCTCATGAAGCAGCGATGGACGGCACTCCGCTCCCAGCACCGGCGCCTGTCGTCGCCCGCCACTGGAACGCGCGTCTCGAAGTCGGCGTCGCTCGGCGCGGGGACGCCAGCGTCGCCGTGCATCGGCGTCATGTCGGACCGCTGCGTCTTCAGAAGCCGTTGTATCCGGAAGGGCCGGGTGTCGCGCATCTGCTCATGGTCCATCCGCCGGCCGGCATCGCCGGCGGTGATCGGCTCGAGATCGACATCGACGTGGGCGACGGAGCGCATGCGCTCGTCACGACGCCCGGTGCGACGAAGTGGTACCGCACCGAAGCCGCACGTGCGCGGCAGCACGTCACGCTCGCGGTCGCGCGTGGCGGCTGCCTCGAATGGCTGCCGCAGGAAGGCATCGTGTTCGATGGTGCCGACGCGGAGATGTCGACCACGATCGCGTGCGCATCGGGCGCGACCTGCATCGGCTGGGACATCGTCGTGCTCGGGCGCATCGCGTCGGGTGAACGCTTCGGGCGCGGCGCGATCCGGCAGGACGTCGTCCTGTCGTGCGATGGCCGCGTCGTGTGGCGAGAACGAGCGCGACTCGCGGGGGCGGATCCCCTGCTCGGATCGCCGGTCGGATGGGACGGCCGGCGCGTGTCGGGCGTCCTGTGGGCGTACGGTGCGGTGCTGGCCGATGCGGACCTCGAACGCTGCCGGGCGGTCACGATGACGCGGCAGGACGCGGGCGTGACCACGCTCGGCGACGGCCTCGTCGTGGCGCGCGCACTGTCCGACTCGGCCGAGAGCATCCGCGATCTCTTCCACGAACTGTGGACGATAATCCGGCCTGCCTTGACCACGCGGGGCGCGACGCGGCCTCGCATCTGGTCGACCTGAACCCGACAGACACGACATGGAATTGACGCCGCGCGAGAAGGACAAGCTGCTGCTGTTCACCGCCGCGCTCGTGGCCGAGCGGCGGCGCGCGCGCGGC
>CAXTPX010000611.1:0-2786 GCA_964246005.1 uncultured Burkholderiaceae bacterium
GTCGCCGAGGAGTTCCACGGCGCATTCGGGATGGCGCTGCACGGCTTCGTCAGCCTGCCGTTCTGGCTCGCGCTGTCCGGGGTCGTCGTGGCGTGGTACCTGTACCTGATCAATCCGCCGCTCACCGACAGGATCGAGGCTGCGACCGGGTGGCTGTATCGCCTGCTCGACAACAAGTACTACCTCGACCGCCTGAACGAGATCGTCTTCGCGGGTGGCGCACGACGGCTCGGCACGATGCTGTGGAAGCGCGGCGACCAATCGCTGATCGACGGGGCCATCGTCAACGGCAGCGCGCGCTTCGTCGGCTGGTTCGCGTCGGTCGTGCGGACGGCGCAGTCGGGGTACATCTATCACTACGCGTTCGCGATGATCCTCGGGGTGCTGGCGCTGATGTCGTACTTCGTGCTGCGGCAGCCGCCGCATTGAGAAGCGGACCCGAGCTCATGAGATTTCGTCGTTCCCGCGTACGCGGGAACCCAGCGTCGTTTGGGTAGATGCGAGACCGAGCAACGACACTGGGTTCCCGCTTTCGCGGGAACGACGAATATGCGGTTGGCTTAGAAAAACAACGATGCAAGCAACGATTCCCTACCTGAGCCTTTCCATCTGGATCCCGATCGTGTCGGGACTGGTGCTGCTCGCGATCGGCCGCGACGATCGGGCGCCGCTGATCCGATGGATCGCGTTGCTCGCCGCGCTCGTCAGCTTCGCGGTCACCATCCCGCTCTACACCGGCTTCGACTCCACGACCGCATCGATGCAGTTCGTCGAGCACGCGGCGTGGATCGAGCGCTTCGCGGTCAACTACGGTCTGGGGGTCGACGGCATCGCGGTGTGGTTCGTGCTCCTGACCGCGTTCATCACGATCATCGTCGTCGTCGCTGCATGGCAGGTCGTCGAGAAGAACGTCGCCGGCTACATGGCCTCGTTCCTGATCCTGTCCGGGCTGATGGTCGGCGTGTTCAGCGCCACCGACGGACTGCTCTTCTACGTGTTCTTCGAATCGACGCTGATCCCGATGTTCCTGATCATCGGCATCTGGGGCGGCCCGAACCGCGTCTACGCGTCGATCAAGTTCTTCCTCTACACCTTCCTCGGCTCGCTGCTGACGCTGGTCGCGATCATCTACCTCTGGTACAAGGCCGGCGGCAGCTTCGACATCGCCACCTGGCAGGCCCTCCCGCTGACGATCGAGGCGCAGACGCTGATCTTCTTCGCGTTCTTCATGGCGTTCGCGGTAAAAGTGCCGATGTGGCCGGTGCACACGTGGCTGCCCGACGCGCACGTCGAGGCGCCCACCGGCGGCTCGGTGGTGCTGGCGGCCATCATGCTGAAGCTCGGTGCGTACGGCTTCGTGCGGTTCTCGCTGCCGATCACGCCGGACGCCGCGCATCAGTTCGCGCCGTTCATCATCACGCTGTCGCTGATCGCGGTGATCTACGTCGGCCTGGTCGCGATGGTGCAGACCGACATGAAGAAGCTGGTCGCCTATTCGTCGATCGCGCACATGGGCTTCGTCACGCTCGGCTTCTTCATCTTCAGCGAACTCGGGATGGAGGGCGCGATCGCGCAGATGATCTCGCACGGCTTCGTGTCGGCTGCGATGTTCCTGTGCATCGGCGTCCTGTACGACCGCATGCACACGCGGCTCATCGCCGACTACGGCGGCGTGGTCAACACGATGCCGAAGTTCGCGGCGTTCTTCCTGTTCTTTTCGATGGCCAACTGCGGGCTGCCCGCCACGTCGGGTTTCGTCGGCGAGTTCATGGTGATCCTGGCGGCGGTCGGCTTCAACTTCTGGATCGGCCTCCTGGCCGCCGTCGCGTTGATCCTCGGCGCCGCGTATTCGCTGTGGATGTACAAGCGCGTGGCGTTCGGTGCCGTCGCCAACGCGCACGTCGCTGCACTCGTGGACATCGGCCGGCGCGAGTTCGCGATGCTCGCCGTGCTCGCGGGCGCTTCGCTCTACATGGGCATCGTGCCCAAGCCCTTCACCGACGTGATGCATGCCTCGGTCGTCAACCTGCTGCAGCACGTCGCGCAGTCGAAGCTCTGATGAATCCGCTCGTGCACGCAACCACCGCCATGGCGTTTCCCGTCGTCAACCTGATCCCGGCGTATCCGGAGATCTTCCTGTCGATCGCAGCGTCGGCCATCCTGCTGATCGACATGTTCTTCGCGGACAGCCGTCGCATCGTGACGTACTGGCTGAGCCTGGCCGTGCTGATGGTGTGTGCGGTCCTGAGCGGGCTGTATCTCGCGGGCGGTGCGACCGACTACACGTTCGGCAACATGTTCGTCGGCGACCCGATGTCCAACCTGCTGAAGCTCGCGACATCGATCGCGATGATCATCACGCTGGTGTATTCGCACGACTACCTGATCGATCGCGGCATCGTGTCGGGCGAGCGCGGTGGCGAGTTCTATCCGCTCGTGCTGTTCGCGGTGCTCGGCCAGTTCGTGATGATCTCGGCCAACAATTTCCTCACGATCTATCTCGGCCTCGAGCTGATGTCGCTCGCGTTCTACGCGATGGTCGCGTTGCGGCGCGACCATTCGGCGTCGACCGAGGCGGCGATGAAGTACTTCATCCTCGGTGCGCTGTCGTCCGGCTTCCTGCTGTATGGCATGTCCATGCTGTACGGCGCGACAGGCACCCTCGACCTGACGGTGCTGGCCAAGCAGCTCGACGCGGGGGTCGCCAATCGCACGATCCTCGTCTTCGGCCTCGTGTTCATCGTGGCCGGGCTCGGCTTCAAGCTCGGCGCGGTGCCGTTCCACAT
>CAXTPX010000612.1:0-2783 GCA_964246005.1 uncultured Burkholderiaceae bacterium
CTTCGCGAACAGCGGACTCGCCCGCAATCGCGAGGCGCTCGCGATGTTCCGGTCGACCGGGCAGTCCAAGCTCGAGTGGGTCGCGCAGATGAACCTGGGCGAATGCCTGATGGATCTGGGGCAGCTCGAACAGGCGCGAGCCACGATCGACGATGTCCTGGCGAGCGTTCGACGGTCGTCGGCACCGAGTGCCTACTGCGAAGGCGAGGCGCTCTTCAACCTGGGACAGATCTCGCTCGCCGGCCAGCAGTTCGACCTCGCGGCGACCGAGCTTGCCCGGGCGCTGGCGATCGCGCGTCAGTACGGCCTGAACGAGCTCGTGATGAAGAGCTGCGAGTTGCTCACGCTCGTCCACGAGGCGCGGCAGGATTTCAAGGCGGCGCTCGACCATCACCGCATGTTCTTCACGGTCCATGTGGAGATCCTCTCGGGCGCTGCGCGGTTGCGGGCATCGACCCTGACGCTGCAGCTCGAAACGGTCGAAGCACGCGCCGCGGTGGTCGTGGAACGCATGCGCTCGACGGCGCTCGCGCGCGACAACCTCGAGCTGCAGCGCGAATCGCTCGAGGACGCGTTGACCGGACTGCCGAATCGCCGATCGTTCCAGCGCGGCTTCGACCGCTTCGTGGCCGAGCACGCCGGCAGCGCACCGGGTTTCTTCCTCGTGGTGCTCGATGTCGACCAGTTCAAGACGATCAACGACCGCTTCTCGCATTCGATGGGCGACGACGTACTCAAGGCACTGGCCGCCGTCCTCGTCCGCGAATCCAGGCAAGGCGACCTCGCCGCGCGCTACGGCGGCGAGGAGTTCACGCTGCTGCTCGCGGCGTGCACCGCCGGCGCCGCGGCGTCGGCCTGCGAACGGGTGCGGCGTGCCATCGAAGGGCATCCGTGGGAGGAGCTGGCGGCGGGGCTCGCCGTGACCGTCAGCATCGGTTTCGCCGGCAGCGAGGAGTGTTCCGACCGATCGGCTCTCTTCGACGTCGCGGACCGACGGCTCTATCGAGCGAAGAGAGCCGGCCGCAACCGGGTCGTCGGGTCCGACGCATGAGCGGTCCGGTCGCGACTACTTCTGGTAGTCGTAGAGCGGCGCCCCCTTGTCGACGATGTGCACGGTGAACAGCTTCAACGGCGTGTCGCCGACGATCGCATAGCCGCCGTGCTTCGCGTCGCGGAGGTTGAGGAGCACGGTCCCGGTCGGCTGCATCACCGGATCCTTGCCGTCCGGCTGGATCATCGAACCCTGGACGACGTAGGCCGCCTCGAGACCGTGGTGCAGATGGAGGTCCACCCGATCGCCCTTCCTGTACTCGGCGATCGACTCGATCACTTCCATGTTCGACGCACCGCTCAGGTCGGCGCGCTTCTGCTCGACCCGCTGCGGCGAATCGGTCAGCGTCTGCGCGACCAGACTGGTCCCGTATCCGAGAGCGAACAGCAGCGCGCCCCCTGCGGCCAGACGCAACGAAGGTGTCTTCATGTGATCTCCTCCCTGTTATGGAACACGTGGACAACAACCAACGGCACTTGTTTCAGTCCTCCTTCCGCATGTGAGGAAACAGGATGACATCGCGGATGTTCGGCGAGTCGGTCAGCAGCATCACGAGGCGATCGATCCCCACCCCGCAGCCGCCGGTCGGCGGCATGCCGTACTCGAGCGCGCGGACGTAGTCGGCGTCGTAGTACATCGCCTCCTCGTCGCCGGCTTCCTTCGCCGCGACCTGGGCGCGAAAGCGCGCCGCCTGGTCTTCCGCGTCGTTGAGCTCGCTGAAGCCGTTGGCGATCTCGCGGCCGACGATGAACAGCTCGAAGCGCTCGGTGATGCCGGGCCGCGTGTCGGATTCGCGCGCGAGCGGCGACACCTCGATCGGATAGTCGACGATGTAGGTCGGCTCCCACAGCAGGCTCTCGGCAGTCTCTTCGAAGAGCGCCAACTGCAGCGCACCGAGACCGGCGTGCGCGAGCGGCGGCTTGTCGATCGCGACGTGCTTCTTCGCAAGCTCGGCGCGGAGGTAGTCGATGTCGGCGAGGTCCTCCTCGCGATAGGCGGGGAAGTGCTTGCGGATCGCGCCGGTGATCGTCAGTCGATCGAACGGCTTCGACAGGTCGAGCGCCCTGCCCTGATAGGTCAGCGTCGCACTGCCGGTGGCTGCGACGGCGGCGTCCCTGATCAGCGACTCGGTGAAGTCCATCAGCCACCGATAGTCGGTATAGGCGGCATAGAACTCGAGCATCGTGAACTCGGGGTTGTGACGCGGGCTGACGCCTTCGTTGCGGAAGTTGCGATTGACCTCGAACACGCGCTCGAAGCCCCCGACGATCAGCCGTTTCAGGTACAGCTCGGGCGCGATGCGCAGGAACATCTGCATGTCGAGCGCGTTGTGATGCGTCGCGAACGGCCTGGCCGCGGCGCCGCCCGGGATCGGGTGCAGCATCGGCGTCTCCACTTCGAGGAACGCGTTGCGGGCCATGAACGACCGGATGGCAGTGAGCGCCTCGCTTCGCGCGACGAACGTCCGCTTCGTCTCGTCGCTCATGATCAGATCGACGTAGCGCTGCCGGTACTTGACCTCCTGGTCCGCGAGGCCATGGAACTTGTCGGGCAGCGGTCGCAACGCCTTCGTCAGGAGGCGGACCGACGTCGCCTTGACCGTGAGCTCGCCCGTGCGCGTCTTGAACAGCGTGCCGGTGGCGGCGACGATGTCGCCCAGGTCCCAGCGCCTGAACTGTGCGTAGAGCTCGTCGCCGACCGCGTCCCGCGCGACGTACAGCTGGATCGTGCC
>CAXTPX010000613.1:0-2778 GCA_964246005.1 uncultured Burkholderiaceae bacterium
CGCTCGAGGTAGCGCGCGACCTTCGTGCACAGCACGCCGTCCGTCGTCGGATGCGCCGGATCGCCGCGCACCTTCGTCGCCACGCCGTCCTTCACCGTGATCAGCATCGCGCAGGTATCGGGGCAGTCGTGCGGGCAGGCGCCGTGGATGACGCGTTCGGAGTCAATGCGTGCATCGGCGATCGCGATCGTCATGCCGCCGCCCGCGTCGCCGGGTCCTGCGTGGCCGGATCCTGCGTAGGATTCCATCGCTGGCCGGGGACCGCGGCGATCAGGCGCTGCGTGTACGGATGCTGCGGTCGTTCGAAGATCTGCGACGGGCTGCCGCGTTCGACCACCTGCCCGCGATGCATCACGAGGATCGTGTCGCAGATGCGCGCAGCGACCCGCAGGTCGTGGGTGATGAAGACGAGCGCGATCTGCAGGCGTTGCTGCAGGTCGTGCAGCAACGCGAGCACCTGCGCCTGCACCGACACGTCGAGCGCCGATACCGACTCGTCGGCGACCAGCACCTGCGGGTCGAGCGCCAGCGCCCGTGCGATGCCGATGCGCTGGCGTTGGCCGCCGGAGAACTCGTTCGGGTAGCGATCGAACGACGACGGCTCGAGGCCGACCAGGGCCAGCAGCTCGCGCGCCCGCGCCTCGGCGTCCGACCGCGACGAGCCGCTCGCGACCGGTCCGTCGGCGACGATGCGCCCGACGGTCTGCCGCGGATTGAGCGACGCGAACGGGTCCTGGAAGATCATCTGGATGTGCCGGCGCAGCGGGCGGAACGCGTGTGCCGAGAGCGGCGCGATGTCCCGTCCCTCGAACAGGATGCGGCCGCCGTCGATCGCGGTCAGCTTCAGCACGCACTTGCCGATCGTCGACTTGCCCGAGCCCGATTCGCCGACGATGCCGACCGTCTCGCCCCGCCGTACGGAGAACGTCACGTCGTCGACCGCCTGCACGACGCGTCGCTTGCCGAACCAGGCGCTGCCGCTGCCGTACGCCTTGCGGAGGTTCTGCACGTCGAGCAGCGGCGGGCCGTCGACCACCGCGGCCCGCGCGTCGCTACCGCGACGCGGTACGGCCGCGATCAGCCGCCGCGTGTACGGATGACGGGGCGCGTCGAGCACCTCGGCGACCGGTCCGACCTCGACGAGGACGCCCTTCTCCATGACCGCGACGCGGTCCGCGATCTCGGCCACCACGCCGAAGTCGTGCGTGATGAACATCACGGCCATGCCGTTGCCCGAGCGCTGGATCGAGCGGATCAGCGCGAGGATCTGCGCCTGCGTCGTCACGTCGAGCGCGGTGGTCGGCTCGTCGGCGATCAGCAGCACGGGCTCGAGCGCGAGCGCCATCGCGATCATCACCCGTTGCCGCTGGCCGCCGGAGAGCCGGAACGGATACGCGTGGCGCATGACCTTCGGTTCGGGCAATCCGACGAGCGCGATCAGGTCGAGGACGCGCCGTTCGATCGCGGCCGCGTCGCCGACGCCGTGGACCTCGAGCACCTCGGCGATCTGCTCGCCCACCCGCATCATCGGGTTGAGCGCCGACAGCGGCTCCTGGAAGATCATCCCGATCGCGTTGCCGCGAAGCTTGCGCATCCCGGCATCCGACAGCGCGAGCAGGTCGCGATCCTGGAAGACAATGCGCCCGGCGGAGGGCCGCATTCCTTCGGGCAACAGCCCCATCACGGCGTTGGCCGTGACCGACTTGCCCGACCCCGACTCGCCGACGACGCAGAGGATCTCGCCCGCGTGCAGTTCGAGGTCCATCGAGCGGACCGCGAACGCCCGATCTCCGTTGCCGGGGATCGGCACCGACAGCCCTTCGATGCGCAGCAGCGGCGCCGCGGTGTTCAACGCGCGCCCCGACGCAGATGCGGATTCAACGCGTCGTTGAGACCCTCGCCGATCAGATTGACCGCCAGCACCGTCAACAGGATCGCGAGACCCGGCAGGAAGCTCATCCACCACGCGTCGCGGATCATCGTCCGCGACGCGCCGATCATGAAGCCCCAGCTCATCAGGTTGCGGTCGCCGAGGCCGAGGAACGACAGCGCGGACTCGGTGAGGATCGCGGTGGCGATCATCAGCGAGGCGGCGACGATGATCGGCGACATCGTGTTCGGCAGGATCTGCGTGAAGATGATGCGCGGCGCGCTCTGCCCGATCACGACCGCCGCCTGGACGAACTCGCGCGAACGCAGCGACATGAACTCGCCGCGCACCAGCCGCGCGACGGGCGGCCACGAGACCACCGCGATCGCCGTGATGATCGACGTGAGGGTGGGCTGGAAGATCGCGACGAGCACGACCGCCATCGCCAGCGTCGGAATGGTCTGGAAGAATTCGGTGAAGCGCATCAGCACGTCGTCGATCACGCCGCCGTGATACCCCGCGACCGCGCCGATCGAGATGCCGATCACGGTGGCGACCGCCGTGCTGACGAGGCCGACCAGCAACGACGTACGCGCGCCGTGCGCGAGGCCTGCCGCGATGTCGCGGCCGAGCATGTCGCTGCCGAGCGGGAAGGCGGCATCGGTCAGCGGATCGAGCAACGGGTCGGCCACCGACTGCCACGGGCTCTGCGGATACAGGAGGCCCGCGAACAGCGCGACGAGGACCACGACGACGACGATGACGACACCCACCACCGCCCCCCTGTTGCGGACGAAGCGCGCGACGAAGCCCCGCGTTACGAAGCCCCGCGTTACGAGCCCTTTCATGCGGCGGCCTCGATGCGCGGGTCGATGAAGCGATAGCCGACGTCGGTCAGCAGGTTGACC
>CAXTPX010000614.1:0-2776 GCA_964246005.1 uncultured Burkholderiaceae bacterium
CACCCTCGAAGCGGTCGCGCACCAGCACCGTGATGTCGGCGGGCGCGAGCCGCGTGAACCCCAGCACCGGATCGAGGAAGCCTGCCGCCGGATCGTCGAGCGACGACGCGATGTGCTCCGCGCAGTTCTCGGCGAAGCGACGCTGCGCGCTGCGCTTGTCGGTGAGCTCGGCGTCGTGGCACAGCGTGAGGGCGGGCACGGGACCCGCGGCCCTGCGGAACACGTCGCGCCGCCCGCGCGCGTCGACCGCCACGAACGCCAGCGGGCTCTCGTTCGCCGACGCGCCGCGCGGGCCGAAGCGGAACGCGCCTTCGGCCCGCGTCTCGGCCTGCTCGAACAGATGATTGACCACGCCGACCAGTGGCGCGGTCGAACGATGGTTGGTCGTCAGCAGGTAGTGGCGATCGTCCATCGACGCGCGCGCCTTCAGGTAACTCTGGATGTCCGCGCCGCGGAAGCTGTAGATCGCCTGCTTCGGATCGCCGATCAACAGCAGCGCGGTCGCGGGATCGTTGTCGGCCGTGCGGTACAGCCGATCGAAGATGCGGTACTGCACCGGCGACGTGTCCTGGAACTCGTCGATCAGCGCGGCCGGGTACTGCGCGACGATGCGGGCGCGCAGCCGATCGCCGCTCGGTCCGGACAACGCGGCTTCGAGGCGGTCGAGCATGTCGTCGAAGCCATAGGCGCCGGCGCGCTGCTTGAGAGCGCGCAGGCGGGCCGCGACATGGGCGGTGGCATGACGACGCAGTGCGGGTACGGGACTGCCGATGTCGCCGAGGGCGCGGGCCGTATCGGAGAGCGCAGCGAACCAGGGAGGGATGTCGAGCGTGATCCCGAAATTGAGTGCGTCGCCCAGCCCTTGCGGCGAGAGTCGATGAAGCGCCGTGTCCGTGAGCCCGAGCTCGAATGCGTCGCGCGTCACGGCCCATTGGTCCAGCAGGTCCAGCCATCCCTCGACGCGCCCGCGTTGCATTCGCGCTCCAATGAACGGCGCGGGTGAGGACGCGAACTGGGCCTCGAACCACGCGCGCATCCGCGCTGCGCGCTGCACCCAGCCGTCCTTGATAGCGGCCAGCGCAGCGTCGCGGGCCGACGTCTCGCCGGCCCAGACGCCTGCAAGCGATCGATGTTCGTCCGGATCGATCGCCACGTACCGCTTCAACCGCCGCACGTCCTTCGCGAGTTCGACCGGATCGGCCCACACCGCGAGCACGCCATCGAGCGCCGTGCCTCGCAACGGATAGACCTCCTGCCGCCAGTAGTCGCGTGCCGCTTCCGCGAGCATGGCGTCCTCGTCGGGATCGACGTCTTCATCGAACAGGCTGCCGCTGTCGAACGCGTGCTCGCGCAACATGCGCTGGACCCACGCGTCGATCGTGAAGACGGCCGCGTCGTCCATGCCTTCGGCCGCGGTCGCGAGTCGCCATGCCGCTTCGTCCCGAGCCCGACCGACCGGGAACGACGCGAGCAATCCGGCCAGGACCCGATCGTCATCGTCGACCGTGACCTGCCCACGGAAGCAGCGCATCGCCTGCAACAGGCGGTCCCGGATGCGCTCGGCCAGCTCGCGCGTCGCCGCCTTCGTGAAGGTCATCACGAGGATGTGCGGCGGCATGAGCGCGCCGAGACCTTTTTCATCCGCATCGCTTCGATGACCGACGATCAGCCGCAGATACAACGTCGCGATCGTCCAGGTCTTGCCGGTCCCGGCACTGGCTTCGATCAGCCGACTGCCCGACAGCGGCAACGTCAATGCATCGAGGCGCTTCATCGGTCGTGCTCTTCGATGGTCACGCATTGCCTGATCCAGTCGACCATCGGCACGAAGAGGGTCGTCACGTACGTCTCGAGTCCGCCGCTGCAGAGCGCCTCGTAGTCCGGGTATTGACGGTGCAGCGCGAAGTCGCTGCCTTCGCCGGTGCCGTGGTCACGGCCGCCTTCGTAGACCGCTTCGGGCTTCCTGCCGCGCGCAGAAGCGAGAGCGGTCTTGCACGCGAACGGCAATGGCTTCGTCATGCCGTCGACCCAGGCCGATGCCAGCACGACGAGCCGGCTTCGCGCGTCGTCCGGGGGCAACGACCGCAGGCGCAGCGTGACGTCGCATCCGATCACGAGGCTGTCGACGGTGACGCCGGATGCAGCGATCGCCAGCATCCGCACCCAGTCACCGACCAGCCGTTCGTCGCGGATCACCGCCTTGCCCTTTCCCTTCTTGTCGAGAAGACGCGACGGCGTCATCACGATCGAGACCTGTTCGGTGCCATTCGATCGCAGGTCGTCGATCCAGTCGTCGAAGCGCAGGTCGGTCTCGTCGAGGCCGTCGACGCGGATCGGCATGCGGGGGACGACGGTCGGATACGCGCGACGGCAATCGACCCAGCGATCGAGCATCGGCCGCACGGTCGTCGTCATCTCGTCGATCACGCGGTCGCCGAGTTCGAAGAGGGGCAGGCGTCCCGATCGTCGCAGCCGGTCGACGCGAGCCGCGAGCGCGACGTCGATGCCGCCGCGCACGAGTTCGTCGGGCCGCTCGATCAACGCCTCGCGCAAACGGTACTGCTCGCGACCGTCGACCTCGAAGGCTTCGTGATCCTCGACCTCGTCATCGTCCTGCCACACGCGCACGTCGAGCCGCGCCTTGAAGAACTCGCGCACCGGGTTCTTCAGGAAGCGCGTCAATCGACGGACCGTCAACGGGTCGTCGGCCCGCTCGAACGGCGGCATCACCCGGTCGTCCGTCGCCGCTCCGGTCGCATGCGCGGCTCGCCATTCG
>CAXTPX010000615.1:0-2773 GCA_964246005.1 uncultured Burkholderiaceae bacterium
CACCTCGGCGAGGCCCGCGGCGAACTCGCGCGCCGGCAGGCTGCGCAGCGTCGACAGGTCGACGACGACGGCGACGGGCTGATGGAACGCGCCGATCATGTTCTTGCCGAGCGGGTGATTGATGCCGGTCTTGCCGCCGACCGACGAATCGACCTGCGCGAGCAGGGTCGTCGGGACCTGGACGAAGCGAATACCGCGCTGATAGGTCGCCGCCGCGAAACCCGCGACGTCGCCGACCACGCCGCCACCGAGCGCGATCATCATGGCCCGGCGATCGAGACGCGCCTCCAGCATCGCGTCGTGGATCGTCGCGAGCATCGCGGCATTCTTGAAACGCTCACCGTCGGGCACGACGACGGGCACGACGCGTCGACCCGCGCCAGCCAGCGTCGTCTCGAGCGCACGGCCGAAGAGCGGCCACAATGTCGTGTTCGTCACGAGGGCGATGTCGCGCGCTTTGTCGTGTACTTCGCAGCGCACGAGCAGGTCGGACCAGAAGCCGGCATTCTCCCTCGCCGCGGCCACCGGGCCATCGACCAGATGGATGTCGTAGCGCCGTGGGCCGAGTTCGACGACGACGCGGTCGTCGAAGTCTTCGGTCGCAGCGCCGGTCATCGTGGCGCTGCCACGTCGATCGGCCCGTCGGCCCGATCGTGTGCGCCGGCGTCGTTCATTTCCAGGAGCCTGCGTTCGATGCAATCGACCAGGCGCCCGACGCTCGGCCGGCCCGTTTCCACGATCAGGTCGGCCACCTCGCGGTAGAGCGGCTCGCGCGCGACCAGCAATGTCTCGAGACGGCTCTTCGGATCGCTGCAGTCGAGGAGCGGTCGATTGCGATCGTTGCGCGTTCGCTGCATCAGGTCATGGACCTTCGCTTGCAGGTAGATCGTGATGCCGCGCTCCTTCAGACGCATCCGCGTGGCGGCGCTCAGCACGGCACCGCCACCGGTCGCGAACACCGTGCCCGATCCGGCCGACAATTCGTCGATCACCATCTCCTCGCGTCGACGAAACCCCGACTCGCCTTCGACCTCGAAGATCACCGGGATCGTGACGCCGGTCCGCGCCTGGATCTCGTGGTCGGTGTCGACGAAGCGCAGTCCGAGGCGCGACGCGAGCTGCCTGCCGACCGCGCTCTTGCCGGCGCCCATCATGCCGACGAGAAAGATGTTGTCGCGCGCGTTGATCACCGGCGGATTCTAGTCCACTGACTTCTACCGGCCTGTCACCGAGCTCCATGAAGAATGCCGCCCGAAGGCGGCATTCCCGGCGGTCGAAACGACCGATCAGCGCAGCGTGACGTTGCCGTTGACCTGGGTCGGCGTGATGAAGATCAACAGTTCGCTCTTCAACGAGCTGCGCGCCGTGTTGCGGAACAGGTAGCCGAGGACCGGAATGTCACCCAGCAGCGGCACCTTCGTGATCGTGTCGTTGTCGGTGATCTGGAAAATGCCGCCGAGCACCACCGTCCCGCCGTTTTCGACCAGCACTTTCGTGTTGACGTGCTTCGTGTCGATCGCGAAGCCGGCGGTCGTCACCTGCCCGACGCTGTCCTTCGTGACGTCGACGTCGAGGATGATGTTGCCCTCGGGCGTGATCTGCGGCGTGACCTCGAGCTTCAAATTGGCCTTGCGGAACTGGATGCTGGTCGCGCCGCTGCTGGTCGCGACCTGATACGGCAGCTCGGTGCCCTGCTCGATCAACGCCTTCACGGCATCGGCGGTCACGACGCGCGGGCTCGACACGATCTTGCCGGTGCCGTCCTGTTCGATCGCCGAGAGTTCGAGGTCGAGGAAGCGCGATGCCGCCTTGCCGAAGAGGCTGATGCCGATCGACGCCGGACCGGCGCCGTTGATGCCGGCCGCCGGCAGACTGAAGAACTGCGAGTCCGGGATGTAGCTGCCACCGGTAATGGCAGCCTGACCGGTCTGCTCCCCGACGCCGAGATAGTTGCCGGTCACGCGGGCACCGATCCCCGTGCTGGTTGCCGATGGCGTCGTTGCTGCCGTATTGAGGAAACCGAGCTTCACACCGAGGTTCCTGCTGAACTGGTCGTTGGCCTCGACGATGCGCGACTCGATGATGACCTGGCGGCTCGGGATGTCGAGCTTGCCGATCACGCCGCGGATCTGTTCGAGCTTGGTGCCGGTCTCGACCACGAACACCTGGTTGGTCCGCAAGTCCGCCGACGCCGCGCCACGCTTCGACAGGATGCGGTTGGCCGAGCCGCCGGTCGAACCGCCGGTGCCACCCGACGACCCCGTGCCGTTGAGGAAGTCGACCAGGTCCTGGGCCTTCTGATAGTTGAGCTGGAAGGTCTCGCTGCGCAACGGTTCGAGGTCGGCGATCTGCGAGCGCGCCTCGAGATCGAGCTTCTCCTTCGTCGCCAGCTCGTCCTTCGGCGCGACCAGGATGACGTTGCCGTTCTTCCGCATGTCGAGGCCCTTGGCCTGCAGGACGATGTCGAGGGCCTGGTCCCACGGGACATCCTTCAGCCGCAGCGTCAGGTTGCCGCTGACCGAGTCGCTCGTGATGATGTTCAGGTTCGTGAAGTCGGCGATGACCTGCAGCAACGAGCGCACGTCGACGTTCTGGAAATTCAGCGACAGCCGCTCGCCCTTGTAGCCACCGCGGCTCGACTGGAACAGCTTGTTCGGGTCTTCCTTCAGCGGCTTGACCTCGACGACCAGGCGATTGTCGGTCTGGTAGGCGTTGTGCTCCCAGAGCCCGCGTGGCTCGATCACCATGCGCACGTTGTCGCCCTGCTGGAACG
>CAXTPX010000616.1:0-2761 GCA_964246005.1 uncultured Burkholderiaceae bacterium
TGGCCCGAGTTGATGTTCCTCGGCGAAGCGAAGAACGGCGCCGAAGCGGTCGAGATGGTCGCGGCCCACGACCCGGACTTCGCGTTCCTCGACATCCGCATGCCGGGCATGACCGGCATCGAGGCGGCGCGCGCGATCCTCGGTCGCCCCGACAACGCCTGCCAGGTCGTGTTCATCACGGCGTACGACCAGTACGCGGTCGAAGCCTTCGAGCAGGGCGCCATCGACTACGTGTTGAAGCCGGCCGATCGCGAGCGGCTCGCGAAGACGGTCGAGCGTCTCAAGGGGCGCATGGACCAGACGGGGGCACCGAGTCCTCGTGGCGAAGCACCGTCGCTTCAACGCCCGGACGTGGCCGACCTCCTGACCCGCCTCGCATTGCGACTAGATGCCGGCAGCGCGCCCGGCGCGTCCGCGGTCGCGCCGCGGCTGCAGTGGATCCAGGCGTCGGTGGGACAGAGCCTGCGGTTGATCCCCGTCGACGAAGTGTTGTTCTTCCAGTCCGACGAGAAGTACACGCGCGTGCAGACCGCGCAGTTCGAGGCACTGATCAAGAAGCCGATCAAGGAGCTGATCGACGAGCTCGACCCCGAACGCTTCTGGCAGATCCACCGGGCGACGCTCGTGAACGCGCAAGCCATCGCGAGCGTGACGCGCGACTTCCGTGGTCGTCAGATCGTGACGGTGACGGGGCATCCGCAGAAGCTCGAAGTCAGCCGCACCTACACGCATCTGTTCAAGCAGATGTGATCGAGTCCTCGCTCGGTCGGACAACGCCCGAATCAATGGCGATGGCATTCACGACGGCAGCGATCACGACGATCATGCGGCCCACGCAACTTCGTCATTCATCCCGCCAAGGAGTCGAGCATGTCCGTCAGCCTCATCCTGTTGATCGTCCTGATCCTGATCCTGGTCGGCGCGTTGCCGAGCTGGGGCTACAGCCGCAACTGGGGCTACGGGCCGAGCGGCGGACTCGGCATCGTGGTGTTGATCGTCATCATCCTCGTCGTCATGGGACGCATCTGACGGCGCGGCATCACAGCCGGTCGAGATTGGCCAGCGTGCGTTCGGCCTGACGCTCGATCGCCTCGCGTTCTTCGGCGCCGATGCGATCGAAGTTCTTCACCATCATCATCGTGCGCGGGTTGCGCGCCAGCGTCCCGTAGTGACCCGCGATGAAGTGCCAGTACAACGTCGTGATCGGGCAGGCCAGCCGCGCATTGCCCAGCGGGTCGACGTCGTCGACGCGGCGTGACGGCTCGTAGCGACAACCCTTGCAGTAGTTGCTCATGCGGTCGACGTACACGCCGCTCGCGATGTACGGCTTCGACGTGAAGCGGTCGCCCATCGCGTGCAGCGCCATCCCGACGACGTTGGGCAACTCCGCCCACTCGACCGCGTCGACATAGACCGCGAGGTACCAGTCGGCGACCTCGATCGGCCGGACCTCCGCGAGGAGCGCGAACTGGCCGGTCACCATCAGTCGCTGGATGTGATGGGCATAGCCGTATTGCAGCGTCTGGCCGACGCAATGCCGCATGCAGTTCATCCGCGTGTCGGCGTTCCAGTACCAGCGGGGCAGCGACCGTCGGTGATCGTAATGATTGGCATCGCGCATCTTCGGCATGTCGAGCCAGTACATGCCACGGATGAACTCGCGCCAGCCGATCACCTGACGAATGAAGCCCTCGAGCGACGCAAGCGGTACCGGTCGTCGCGCATGACGAGCCAATGCAGCGTCGATCACCTCGCGCGGCGAGATCAGCTTCAGGTTCATCGATGAGGACAACAGCGCATGCCAGCCGAACGGCATGTCGCTCCACATCGCGTCCTGATGCTCGCCGAATTCATCGAGCCGCTCTTCGACGAAGCGCTCGAGCGCGACCAGCGCCTGCGAACGCGTGACCGGCCAAGCGAATTGTTCGAGCGATCCGGGATGATCGGGCAGCTCGTCCTCGATCGCCGCGAAGACCTCGCGCGTCAGCGCGTCGGGGCCGAAGTGTTCGAACGGAGGGACGCCGACCGGGCCGGACCTGCCGAAGCCCTTCCGGTTCTCGCTATCGAAGTTCCACCGGCCGCCGACCGGCTCGCCGGCGCCATCGACCAGCACGTCGTGGCGCGCGCGCATCCAGCGATAGAAATACTCCATCCGCAACGACTTCCTGCCGCGGACCCAGTCGGCGAACGCCTGCCGCGAACAGAGGAAATGCGTGTCGACGGAAAGGTCGAGCGCGCAATCGCCGGCTTCCGCGGCGCGCTGGACGATCTCCAGCATTCGCCATTCGCCCGGCTCGCAGACCGCGAGCGTCTCGGGACGGTGCCGGGCGATGACCGCATCGAGCCGCTCGGCGAATCCGCCCGGCAGGTCGTCGTCGAGCCGGAGGTAGATCAGCGGCCATCCGCGCTCCGCGACCTCGAGCGCGAAGTGGCGCATGGCCGACAGGAAGATCGCGATGCGCGGCTTCGACGACCAGACCGCCGTGCTCTCGCTCGCCGACTCGATCATCAGCACGGCGTCGGTCGCGGCATCGAGGTCGCGCAGCGCACCGTTGTCGAAGTTCAGCTGGTCGCCGAGGACGAGTCGCAGACGCCTCATCGGGGTCGCCGCCGGCCGGTCATCGGTGCTTCGCCTTGCGACAGGCGTTCGAGCAGTAGCGCACGTCCTGCCAGTTGAGCGCCCACTTGCGACGCCACGTCATCGTCCGGCCGCACGCGGCGCAGGGCTTCGCGGGGAGCGCCTGCTTGTTGCCGCGAAATC
>CAXTPX010000617.1:0-2760 GCA_964246005.1 uncultured Burkholderiaceae bacterium
GCAGCGGCGCGACGACGCCCGGCACGAACGCGAGCGTCGACGCCAGCGCCGCGACGCGCAGGTTGCCGTCGACGCGCCCGCGCGCCCGCAGCCGTTCGCACAGGAAGCCGCCGGTCAGGATGCCGCCGGTGCCGAAGAAGATCAGCGCGATGCCGAAGGCGAAGCCGATCCGGCCGGGCGTCCAGCCGTGGACGCGGATGAAGTAGGTCGGGATCCACGCGCTCGCGCCGTTCCACATCAGGCTCGCGGTCGACGTCGCGACGATGAACGAGCCATAGGTCGCGAAGTGCTCGCGCAGGTAGCGCAGGACGTCGCGTGTCGTCATCGGTATGGGCACGGTGTCACCCACTTCGCGACGTGCCGGCTCGCGCAGGGTCGCGACCCAGGCGCCTGCGAGGAGACCCGGCGTGCCGACGATCACGAACACCGTCTGCCACGGTTCGAGCGTGCCGATCAGCGGAAACGTCATCGGCTCGACCGAGGCGATCAGCGCGCCACCGGCGACGAGCGCGAGGCCGCCGCCGACATAGATGGCGCCGCTGTAGATCGACAGGGCTCGCGCGAGGCGGTCGGGCGGGAACGAGTCGGCGAGCATCGAGTAGGCCGCGGGCGACAGCGCCGCCTCGCCGACCCCGACGCCGACGCGCGCGGCGAAGAGCTGACCGAAGGTCTTCGCGAGACCGCACGCGGCGGTCATCCCGCTCCAGAGCAAGATGCCGGTCGCGACGATCGTCGTGCGCCGATGACGATCGGCCAGGCGTGCGATCGGGATGCCGAGGACCGTGTAGAACAATGCGAACGCGAGCCCGTGCAAGAGGCTGATCTCGAGGTCCGTGAGATGCAGGCTGCGCTTGATCGGCGCGACCATCAACGTGACGACGGTGCGGTCCACGTAGGCCAGCGTGTAGGCCACGATCAGCACGAACAGCACGTACCACGCGTAGCCGGATGCGGCGCGATCTTCCGGTTCGGCGGACGCCGCTCGCATCAAGCCCGCGCCTTCAGCTCGGCCTTCAGCACCTTGCCGTTCGCGTTGCGCGGCAACGCGTCGACCAGCTCGAGCTCCTTCGGGATCTTGTACGCGGACAGCCTCGTCGCGCAGTGGGTCTGCACGTCGACCAGCGTCACCGTGCGATCCGGCCTCGCGACGACGAACGCCTTCAATCGTTCGCCCCACACCTCGTCCGGCACGCCGACCACCGCGATGTCGGCCACGGCCGGGTGCGACAGCAACGCTTCCTCGATCTCGCGCGGGTAGACGTTGACCCCGCCCGAGATGACCATGTCCTTCTTGCGATCGACGATGTACAGGTAGCCGTCGTCATCGCGTCGCGCGAGATCGCCGACCGAGACCCAGCCGTCCTGCGCGGCGGCGGCGGTCGCTTCGGGCTGGTTCCAGTAGCCGGAGAAGAGGATCGGCGAGCGGCTCCACAACTCGCCGACCTCGTCGGCGTCGCAGATCGTGCCGTCGGTGCGGCGCACCTCGGCTTCGACGTGCGGGAACGGCGTGCCGACGCAGCGTTCCTTCTGCAGCTGGTACTGCGGCCGCAGGTTGCACACGAGCCCGGTCTCGGTCGCGCCGTAGAGCTCGTGCAGCACCGTCGCGCCGAAGTACGGGATGATCTTTTCCTTCATCGACTGCGGCAGCGGCGCGGCATTCGCGAGGATCGTCCTGATCGGCGGCGCGCGAAACTTCGCGAGCGTCTCTTCCGGCAGCGCGAAGATCATCTGGAAGTGCGTCGGCACCATGAACACGCCGGTGATGCCGCCGTGCTTCAAGCGCTCAAGCACGATCGCCGGATCGAACTGGTCGAGGATCTCGATCGACCCGCCGGCCGCGAGCACGCCGACCGGGAAGCCGAGCCCCGCGCCGTGGTTCATCGGCGACATCGCGAGGAAGCGATCGTCGGGACCGAAGCAGCCGAACTCGGCCGCGCAGATCAGCCCGACCAGCATTCGGGAGCGGTGCGACAGCACGACGCCCTTCGGCTTGCCGGTCGTGCCCGACGTGTAGCAGATCGTCCACGGATGCCACTCCTCGACCGAGGGCAGCGAGGTGGGCCGGGGTGCATCGGCGAGCAACGCTTCGTACTGCGGCCCGATCTCGACGACGCGCAGGTGGGGCGCCGCTTTGCGCACCAGCCGCGCCGATGCCGCGTCGGCGAAGACCACGCGCGGGTCCGCATCCTCGATCGCGACGCGCAGTTCGGCGGCGACGAGACGCGGATTGAGCGTCGCGACCGCGACGCCCGCATCGGGCACGCCGCACACCACCTCGATGAACTCGATGCAATTGCGCGCGACGATCGCGACGCGGTCGCCGGGGACGAGGCCGAGGATCCCGATCGCCGCGTCGCGCAGCCGGTCCGATCGATCGGCGAGCTCGGAAAATGTGCGCGTACGACCCGCGTGGACGATCGCGGGCTTCGACGGATGGCGTTGCCGGGCCGCGCGGATCGCGTTGCCGAGCGTCATCGATCGGAACGTCGCCGATCGCCCCTCCGCGGCCGACCTCATCGAAGCTTGAAGACGCGCAGCGCGTTGTCACGCATCACGCGGCGCAGCGCATCGGGCGGCAACGCGTGCTCGGCCATCTCGGCGACGGCGCGCTCGGGATCGATCACCGGCCAGTCGGTGCCGAACAGCACCTTGTGCGAGCCGTAGCTCTTCATGTAGTGGACCAGCGTCGGCGACAGGTACTTCGGCGCATACGCGTCGATGCCGAGATAGACGTTCTCGTGCTTCCACGCCATCGCGATC
>CAXTPX010000618.1:0-2752 GCA_964246005.1 uncultured Burkholderiaceae bacterium
CACCGAGATCGCGCAGTCGGCACCGCTGGCCGTGCAGAGCACGCGCGCGACGCTGCGGGCCGGTTTCGCCGATCAGGTCCGTGCATCCAATCTCGAGGAGCGGGCGATCCAGGCGACGCAGTTCGCGACGCAGGACTTTCGCGAAGGCGTGGCTGCCATGAACGAGCGGCGCATGCCGATCTTCACCGGGCAGTGACATGGCGAACGCCGACGCAGCGGGACCCTCGAGCGACGACCCTCCGGACGACGGGCCGCTGACCGGCGTACGGGTCCTCGACCTGACCAGCGTGTTGATGGGGCCGTACGCGACCCAGATCCTCGGCGACATGGGGGCCGACGTGATCAAGGTCGAGTCGCCGCAGGGCGATACGACGCGCGGGATCGGGCCCATGCGCCATCCCGGCATGGGGGCCATCTTCCTCCATGCCAACCGCAACAAGCGCAGCATCTGCCTCGATCTGAAGGCCGACGCCGGGCGCGACGTCCTGCTCGAACTCGCGAAGACGGCGGACGTCCTGATGTACAACGTCCGTCCCGCGGCGATGAAGCGTCTGCGCCTGAGCTACGACGACGTGCGCGCGGTCAATCCGCGCATCATCCACGTCGGGATGTTCGGTTACGGGCAGACCGGGCCGTATGCCGATCATGCCGCCTACGACGACCTGATCCAGGGCGCGATGGGACTGCCGACCCTGATCGGCGCGACCGGCGACGGGACGCCGCGCTACGTTCCGATCGTCTTCGTCGACCGGGCCGTGGGGATCGCGGCCGTCAATCCGGTCACCGCGGCGCTGTACCGACGCGAGCGCACAGGGCGAGGTCAGGCGATCGAAGTGCCGATGTTCGAGACCATGGTGCCGCTGCTGCTCGGCGAGCACATGTTCGGGCACACGTTCGTTCCGCCGCTCGGACCGATGGGCTATCCCCGCACGCTGGCCCGCGAGCGACGGCCTTACCAGACCAGCGACGGTCATGTCTGCGCCGTGATCTACACGGACAAGCACTGGCGCAGCTTCTATCGCCTCTCTGGACGCGACGACGCGTTCGCAGCGGATGCGCGACTGAGGACGATCAGCGAGCGGACGAAGCACATGTCCGATCTGTGCGAAGAGGTCGCGGCGATCTTTCGGACCGACACGACGGATCACTGGATGGCGCGTCTCGGCGAAGCCGACATCCCGTGCATGCGACTCCATTCGCCGGAATCGCTGATGAACGACCCGCATCTCGCAGCCGTCGGATTTTTCGAACGCGTCGAGCATCCGTCCGAAGGCGAGATGATCCAGATGCGGCAGCCGGTCACGACGTCGGGCGGTACTCGCGTGACAGCGCGCCGCTTCGCTCCCCGACTGGGCGAACACACCCGGGAAGTCCTGCGCGAAGCGGGCTTCGACGAGACGCGGATCGATCGGCTGGTCGAAGGCCGCGTGATTCACGGCGAAGTCGATATGAGCGCCCTGGAATGACGATCGACGAGTCGCCATCGGCGACACCGTGCCGATCGTCGCGGCTCAGGTGCAGTCAGCCGATAGCAGCATGAGACCACGTCGAAGCCAGCTGGAAAGACGGGTGGAGGCGGAACGAAAGCTGCTCATCGCAGCTCGCCAGATCATCGCGAGAAAAGGTTGGGTTCGCATGACGCTCGCGGAGGTCGGCGAGGCGGCCGGGTACAGCCGTGGTCTCGCCGCTCACCATTTCGGCAGCAAGTCCGAGTTGCTGCAAGCCCTCGCGTCGCACATCAACGCGAACTTCATGCAGGAGTTCGACGGGCGCGAGAAGAAGCCCGATGGACTCGAGGGGCTGATCGACTTCATCGAGGTGTACCTCGGTCGTGGCGATCCGGCCTGGACCAATACGCGCGCGTTGATGCTGCTGATGGCCGAAGCGATCACGGACGATTCGCAGACGGGCGAGATCCTCGCGACCTACAACCAGAGCGTCGTGGACTGGCTGTCCCGAAACTTCCGGGCCGGCATCCTGAACGGCGAGATGCGAAACACCGATGCGCATTCCGCCGCGGTGATCGTCGTCGGGATGCTTCGAGGGGTCATGCTGCAGGCCCTGTTGAAGAACGCGAAGGTCGACCTCGTTCGTATCCGGAAAGAAATCATCGACCTGGTCCTCGACGGATTCGCGCTCGAACCCGGGCGTTGGAAAGCCCTGCGTCGTGGTGTCGAGGTCCCTGCCTGACGCTCGCTGCCGGACAACCGACATCTCAAGCGTTGTTTATCATCGCGAGCCCACGAACGGAAGGAGGGCTGTCATGCGCGTTCTGAAGGTGATCCGTGCGCTGTCGCTGGTCGGAACGCTCGCATCCGGCGCTGCGCTCGCGCAGTCGACGCCCTCGGCCCTCGAGCGCATTGCCGACAGCGGAGAGCTACGCGTGTGCCTGACCGGCGACTACAAGCCGTTCGGCTTCCTGCGGTCCGACGGCCAGTTCGAGGGCATCGACGTCGATCTGGCGCGGTCGCTGGCGACCGCGCTGAAGGTCAAGCCCCGCTTCGTGAAGACCACGTGGTCGACGTTGCTGAGCGACTTCACAGGCGGCGCCTGCGACATCGCGATGGGCGGCATCTCGATCACGCTCGACCGGCAGATGCGGGCCGCGTTCAGCGCCATGACGATGGTCGACGGCAAGGCGCCGATCGTGCGTTGCGCGGACGTGGCGAAGTACGGATCGCTTGCGATGATCGACAGGCCCGAGGTTCGTGCCGTGGTGAACCCGGGCGGCACGAACGAGCGCTATGCGCGG
>CAXTPX010000619.1:0-2741 GCA_964246005.1 uncultured Burkholderiaceae bacterium
TCACCGGCATCCAGGGTGTCAACAAGCCGCCCAACGTGGTCGCGTCCGAGATGCTGCGCTTGAACACGAGCATTGCCCCGACGGCGATGGGCTCGCAGAGTTCGCTCGGCGTTCTCGGTGGTGATCTGGCCGGCTTCCCGAACGGACGCCGTCCCGGAGACGACATCACCGACGTGACGTTGCGCGTCGCGATGGGCGCGTTGTGCGTGGCTACCGGCGCGACCGACACGCTGGCCGTCGGCTGTAAGCCGAGCGACGCACCGGCGGGCGGCGCACCGCTGACCGACGGCGTGCCGCAGAATGCGAGCATGTTCCTGAGCGCGTTCCCGTACATCAACCTCCCGATCTCCGGCTCGCCCTGATCGAACGATAGGAAACGACCATGCGAATTTCCAATCACGCTCGACGCCTGGGATCCGTGATCGCGGGTGCGGCGATCGTCACGATGCTGGCTTCCTGCGGCGGCAACGGCGACGGCGGCAGCAACGACGTCGGCAACCCCGTCACGGTGCCGCCTCCGACCACCAACACACCGCCGGCATCGGCGTCGACCAGCAGTCTCGGTTTCATCGCCTACCTGAAAGTGTTGACGGCGACGACGCAGGACACGGTCGAGCCGCTGGACCTCACCGGCTTCGTCGCGCCGACGGACGACACGGGCGCGTTCGATCCGACGATCTGACGCGCAGCATGCCGGCCGGCTGGCCGGCATGTCGTTCACTGCGATGATGCGGCGCCCGACTTCGGTCGGGCGCCGTTTTTCTTTCCGCTTCTTTTTCGTTCCACGTGCCCCTCGTCTCCTCGGCCCTCCTTCGTTTCTCGCGGCTCTCGCTCGTAGCGCTTTGTTGGATCGGCTCGGTCGTGGCCGCGCCGGTGGTGCCGACGAGCGATGCCGAGGTCGTCGAACATCTGCCGGCACGCCTGATCGGCATGCCGGGCATGTTGAGAACGGCCGGCGCGGGCGGCGAGACGGCGGCAGCCCTCCGCTCGAACCCCGAGCAGGCGATCGCCCGGGGGCGGGCCCTGCTCGACGAGGCCCGCGACCGCGGTGACCCGCGTTACGCCGGCTACGCGCTCGCCGCGATCGCGCCGTGGCGCGGCGATCCCGCTGCACCGACCCCGATCGCCATCCTCGCCGCCACGCTCGCGCAGTATCAGCACGACTTCGACGGCTCGCGTGCGATGCTCGAAGCAGTGCTGACACGCGACCCGGGCAACCCGCAGGCGACGCTGACGCTCGCGACGATCGCCCGCGTCCAGGGGCGCTACGCGGACTCGGACCGCCGCTGCAGCGAGGTTTCGGTCCCGCTCTATCGATCCGCCTGTCTGGCCGAGAACATGGCGCTGCGCGGGCAGAACGACGACGGACGACAGCGGGTCGCATCGTTGCTCGTATCGCCCGCGGTCCGGATGCCGAACAGCGTCGGCGTTCGGCAGTGGCTGTTGACGACGCTGGCCGAACTCGAGGAACGCGCCGGCAACGACGACGCGAGCGATGCTGCATATCGGGAGGCGCTGACGCTCGGGCGGGACAGCTACCTCACGCTGGGTTACGTCGACTTCCTGATCGCCCATCGCCGTTATCCGCAGGCCGAGGCCCTGCTCGTGGTCGAGCCGAAGCCGTACGGGGACGGCGTGCTGTTGCGCCTCGCGATCGTCCAGAAGGGCGCGAAGGAGGCCGAGGCCGCCGCGTCGGCCGCCGACCTGCGCGATCGCTTCGAGGCCGCGAAGGAACGCGGCGACGCGATCTCGATTCACGGGCGTGAACTCGCGCGCGCCCTGTACGCGGTCGATGGCGACGCGAAGGGTGCCGTCGCGGTCGCGCGGGACAACCTGCGCATCCAGAAGGAGCCGGCCGACTTCCTGGTGATGGCGGAGGCTGCGCATGCCGCGAACGATCGTGCAGCGTTGAGCGAGGTCGCGGCCGAAGCGAAGCGCGTCGGGCTGGTCGATCGTCGTCTTTCCGCGATCGTCGGGCCATGAGGGTCCGCAACGCCGGATCTCGTGGGTGGCGGTCGTGGGTTGCCTTCGGCTTCGCCCTCGCGTTGTTCTCGACCACCGCGTCCGCGCACAAGCCGAGCGACGCCTACCTGTTCGTCACGGTCGGGGTCGACACGATCGACCTGCGCTGGGACATCGCGCTGCGCGACCTGGACGCGGGCTTCGACCTCGATGCGAACGGCGATCGTGAACTGACCTGGGGCGAGGTCAAGGCGCACTTCGACGAGATCGATCGCTACGCGCTGTCGCGGCTCACGATCGACGACGGGCGTTGCGTCCCGAAGCTCGTCGACCACGCGCTCGACCATCACAGCGACGGCGCCTATCTCGTGCTGCACCTGAAAGCTGCCTGCAGCGTGGGTGACCGACTGGTCCTCGGCTACACGCTCTTCACCGAGATGGACCCGACCCATCGCGGCGTGGCCCGCATCGGCTTCGGCGATGCAGCACCGCAACTGGTGGTCCTCGACCCGGCACATGGACCCGCGACGATCGCGAAGAACGGTTCAGCCGGCGCTGCAGGCAACGACAGCCCGTTCGCGCAAGGCTTCTTCCCGGCAGGCGTCCATCACATCCTCATCGGCTACGACCATGTGCTGTTCCTGATCTGCCTGCTGCTGCCGGCGGTGCTGGTCCGGAAACACGATCGATGGGTCCCGGTCGATCGATGGGGCGACGCGTTGAAACGCGTGCTGATCACGATCACCGCGTTCACGATCGCGCACACGTTGACGCTGGCG
>CAXTPX010000620.1:0-2735 GCA_964246005.1 uncultured Burkholderiaceae bacterium
CGCCGTACAGGCAGGCACCGATCAGCTTGTCGTCGCGCAGCACGAGCTTCTTGTAGACGCCGCCGATCGGATCCGACAGCGTGATCTCTTCGCAGTCTTCCCCGCCGCTGAAGTCGCCGGCCGAGAACAGGTCGATGCCGGTCACCTTCAGCTTCGTCGACACGACCGAGCCGACGTAACGCCCGATGCCGAACATCGCGAGATGCGTGGCGCACACCTTCGCCATCTCGAACAGCGGGGCGACGAGGCCGTACGCACTGCCGCGATGGTTGACGCATTCGCCGACCGCGTAGATGCGCGGGTCGTAGGTCTGCATCGTGTCGTTGACGAGGATGCCGCCGGGCCGCTCGGAGCAACGCAGGCCGGCCGACTGCGCGAGCGTGGTGTTGGGCCGGATGCCGACGGCCATGACCACGAGATCCGCCGGGATCTCCTTGCCGTCCTTGAACCTGACCGCCCTCACGCGGCCCGCATGCGGTCCGTCCTCCTGCGCGAGCAACGAATCGGTCTGCGCCTCGAGCATGAACTTGAGGCCGCGATCCTCCAGCGACTTCTGCAGCATCTTGGCCGCGACCTTGTCGAGCTGTCGCTCCATCAGCCACGGCATGATGTGCACGACCGTCACGTCCATGCCGCGCAACATCAGACCGTTGGCGGCTTCCAGGCCGAGCAGGCCGCCGCCGATCACGACCGCGTGCTTGTGCACCGTCGCCGCGTCGATCATGCCGTGCGTGTCGGCGATGTCGCGATAGCTGAGCACGCCTTTCAGGTCCTTGCCCGGGATCGGCAGGATGAACGGGTTGGATCCGGTCGCGAGCAGCAGGCGATCGTAGGGCGCCGTGGTGCCGTCGGTCGCGACCACCTCGCGCCTGACGCGATCGATCTTCGTGATGGTCTTGTTCAGATGCAGCGTGATGCCGTTCTCGGCATACCACTCGACCTGGTTGAGCATGATCTGTTCGATCGTCTGCTCGCCCGCCAGCACCGGCGACAACAGGATGCGGTTGTAGTTGGCATGCGGCTCCGACCCGAAGATCGTGATGTCGTACAGGTCCGGCGCCATCTTCAACAGCTCTTCGATGGTTCGCACGCCCGCCATGCCGTTGCCCACCAGCACCAGCTTCTGCCTGCGGGTCACGACCGGCACATCGCCTCCGTCCATTTCAGCCTCGACTCAGATTCGTTGGTTTGTTCCGTGTTTCAGGCGGCCCGGCGCTCGACGACCGCGGGGCGGCGGTCGAGGAACTCCAGCACCGCGGCGCGGTAGTGCACGTAAGGCCGGTCCTCGGCAAGCGCGATGCGGTCGCGCGGGCGTGCGAGATCGACCGACACGATCTCCCGATGCGGTGATCTCGCGATGAGCCGCGTGGCACATGCAATCGGTGTGCCACGTTGCATCGCTGCCCGGCTTTCCAGCGCGCTTGCCGCGCGCCGAGCCAGAAGTCGATCAGCGCTCGCGTCCGACAGCAACAACCAGACTCGGGGACGGGTCGCGACGACTCAGCCGGTGCTGCTGCGATGCCCCGACACTGTGCGGCGCACCACCATGCGTGACCGTCGACCCGCTCGCTATACTCGCCGGCCCCCACGCCTCCGCTCGCCATGCTCGTACTCGGCATCGAGACCTCATGCGACGAAACCGGAGTCGCGCTCTACGACAGCAGCGTCGCGGACCCGACGCGGGCGTTGCTCGCGCAGCGTCTGCACACGCAGGCCGCGATGCACGAGGCGTACGGCGGCGTCGTGCCGGAGCTCGCGTCGCGCGATCACATCCGGCGCCTGCTGCCGCTCCTCGAAGCGACGCTGGCCGATGCGGGGAAGACGCGGGACGACATCGATGCGATCGCGGTGACCGAGGGTCCGGGGCTGGTCGGCGCGCTGCTGGTGGGCACCGCGTTCGCACACGCGCTGGCGTTCGCATTGAAGGTTCCGGTGATCGGCATCCATCATCTCGAAGGGCACCTGTTGTCGCCGCTGATGAGTGCCGACCCGCCCGCCTTTCCGTTCGTCGCGTTGCTGGTGTCCGGCGGACACACCCAGTTGATGCACGTCCAGTCGGTGGGCGACTACCGGATGCTGGGCGAGACGGTCGACGATGCTGCCGGCGAGGCGTTCGACAAGACGGCGAAGCTGCTCGGCCTGCCGTATCCCGGCGGCCCTGCGCTGGCGTCTCTCGCCGAACGAGGCGACGACCGGGCGTTCGCGCTTCCGCGTCCGATGTTGCACTCGGGTGACCTCGACTTCAGCTTCTCGGGATTGAAGACGGCGGTCGCGACTTCCGCGCGCAAGGCGGCGATCGATGCGAGCTCGCCCGACGACGGACCGAAGGCGGACCTCGCCGCGTCCTTCCAGCGCGCCGCGGTCGACGTGCTGGTCGCGAAGTCGATGGCGGCGCTGCGGGCCGTCGGGTCGAACCGCCTCGTCGTCGCGGGCGGCGTCGGTGCGAACCGCTTGCTGCGCGCCGAACTGACGGCCGCGTCGACGAGACGCGGCGCGCACGTCCACTTCCCCGCCGTCGAGTGGTGCACCGACAACGGCGCGATGATCGCGCTGGCAGGGGCCTTGCGGATGGGCGACGATGTGCCGCCGCGCGCGGGCCCGGGCTTCGGCGTTCGGCCGCGCTGGCCGCTAGGAGAGTCGTGAGCGGACCTTCCACGTCATTCGGAATGAACCCCTTTTCGCCACCCGAGGTTGCCCCTCGACGGGCCTCATCCCGACCATGGAACCGTCAACGA
>CAXTPX010000621.1:0-2731 GCA_964246005.1 uncultured Burkholderiaceae bacterium
CCGGTCGCATCGGCAGCGCACCGAAGCGCAGCAGATCGGCGCCGGCACCCATTGCGCCCACCACGCCGCGCGCGAACGAAGCGACGGTGGTGCCGGTGCCGGAGCACACGTTGTAATGGCCGCTCGGCACCCGTCCTTCCGCCAGTCCCTCCAACGTCTTCTCGATCGCCAGGCATGCGTCGTCCACCTCGATGAAGTCGCGCGTCTGCATGCCTGCCGAAAGCGGCACCGGCTTGCCTTCGAGGACGGACGACACGATCGATGGCAACAGGCGGTGAGGTGCTTCGCCGGCACCGAACACGTTGAAGAGTCGCAGGACAGCGACCTGGACGCCGAGCGTGTCGCCGCTGGCGATCGCCACCAGTCCCCCGGCCGCTTTCGTCGCGCCGTACAGTTGGCGCGACTCGAGGGCGCCATCCTCCACGACGCGTTCGCCCGAGCGAACCGCAGCGTACTCGGCGCTGCTACCGGCAACCACGACGGAGCGTGATCCCACATCTGCCGCCGCACGCACCAATACGGCGGGCCAAGCCGCGTTGACGTCGGTCAGGCGGGCCAGATCGCGGTCGCGGGGGTTTACACCGGCTGCAGCGAGATGGACGATCGCATCGGGCCGTTCGCGCAACACGATCTCCGCGAGTCGTCCGGAGTCGACGCCATCGAACACGACGGTGCGACACCTTGCTTCTTCGTCTCGCTCGCTTCGCGATATCGCGACAAGCTCATGAGTCGGGACCCTCGACAGACGAGCGACCAGGTGTCGTCCGATGAATCCGGTCGCGCCGGTGATCACTGTCTTCACGAGCTGAATGGGTCGAAAGGCCGCTGCGATGCGAGGGCGCGATCCATCGCGCTCCGCCACTCCGCGAGCTGCCGGCGCGTCGTTTCGAGCGCCCGCGCCGGATCGTCGTAGTAGGCGCGATACCACGTGCCGGTCTCCAGCACTACCTGCTCGGTGTCCCACGGCGGAATCCAGCCGAGCTGGTTGCGCGCCAGGGAACTGTCGAGTGCCAAGGCCCGGGACTCAGGTAGCGGATCGTTCATCAGCTCGAGCGTGGGCGCGGTCCAGCTGGCCGCGAGCCATTCGACGACCTCGCGAACCGACGTCTGGCGGGAATCCTGCGGTCCAAGATTCCAGCAGCGCGAGAAGCGCGGCCGATCCCGATCGAGGGCCGCGAGCAGCATCAGGTAACCCTGGACCAGCGCGAGGACGTGCTGCCACGGCCGCGTCGCTTCGGGATAGCGCAGCGTCAGGGTCCGTCCTTCGGTTACGGCGCGAACGTAGTCGGGCACGAGGCGATCGGCGGACCAGTCGCCGCCGCCGATGATGTTGCCGCCGCGTGCGACCGCGACGGGCAGCGGACTCCCGTCGGCCAATTTGAAGGACGCGAGGTAGCTCGCGACGGCCATCTCCGCTGCAGACTTCGACGCGCTGTAGGGATCCTTGCCGCCAAGCTGGTCGTTCTCGCGGTAGGGCCACTCCCATTCGCGGTTGGCGTAGACCTTGTCGGTCGTGACGCAGACGACCGCCCGGACCGACGGCGTCCTCCGGACGGCTTCGAGCAGATGGATCGTCCCCATCACGTTGGTCTCGAAGGTCTGCACAGGTTGTGCATAGGAAAGCCGCACGAGCGGCTGCGCTGCGAGATGCAGAACGAAGTCGGGCTCGAAGGCCCGCATCGCTTCATGCAATGCGGCCGCATCGCAGATGTCGGCGATGCGCGACTGGATGGACAGTCCGGGCTCGAGGCTTCGGTACAACGACGGCGATGTGTTTGGTTCTAATGCGTAACCCATGACTTCGGCGCCGAGAGTCTCGAGCCACAACGCCGCCCAGCTGCCGGTGAAGCCGGTGTGACCGGTGACGAACACCCGTTTGCCGGCGAATGCCGGCTCGAACCGATCGGCGGAAAGGGGAGGGGACATCGATAGTTGATCCGGTGGTGAGGTCACTGCAGGAGTCGCACACGTGGGCTGATCGTCTCGAGCAGACGTTGCTCCGATTCGTCGCCGATGAAGCCGATCTCGACGAGCTTCCTCGCGATCAGATCGGACGCGTGACTTTCTGCCCGAAAGCAGCGGAGGAAGTCGAGAATATCGCTGCACATCCTGGCGTGCGAAAGCTCCGGCCGCGTCGCCATGTCGGCACACGTCCCAGCCCACTCGCGATAACGCGCGGGCTGCGTGATCAGTCCGTGGATGGACGACGAGAGGAAGTGCGGCGTGTTGTCGAGCGGGGCCTTGACGACATTGTCGGGCAGTTCCGCATACCAGCCCGTGTTGCTCACGATCGTGGGGATGCCGAGTTGCAGGGCGCGCATGACGACGGCGGAGGTCTCGCCCATCGTGGGGTGGCGAAGCGCGATGCAGAGGTCGGTCTGCTCGAGCTCCTCGATGAAGGCGGCCTCGTCGACGCGACCGACGAACTGGATCGACAGGTGCTGCAGTTGCATGGCCTGCTCGATCAGCATCTCGCACTGCGGAACGACGGTACCGACGACCGTCACTTCGATTCCGATGAGGAACGCGTCGAGATAGGCGAACGCTTCGAGCACCCAGTCGAGCTTCTTGTTGTCCTGCACACCACCGAAGATGCCGATGCGCTTGAGAGCCGCGCGAGGTGCCGCCATCTCGTGCCGATAACTCTGGACGACTTGCCGCAGTGGGACGCGTGGCCACGCCAGGGCGATGCGGCCCGCGGCCTACCGCGAGTGGACGATGGCGCCCGCGG
>CAXTPX010000622.1:0-2730 GCA_964246005.1 uncultured Burkholderiaceae bacterium
TCCCGCCACCCGGCGAGGGGTTGACGACCAGCGAGCCCTCGCGCAGCGCCACGCGCGTGAGTCCGCCCGGGACCATCGACACGCCGTGCCCCGACAACACGAACGGCCTCAAGTCGATGTGGCGCGGTGCCACGCCGGCGTCGACGTAGGTCGGGCAGGCCGACAGCGCGAGCGTCGGCTGTGCGATGTACTTGTCGGGATCGGCGACGATCGCGCCGCGAAAGTTCTCGATCTCTTCCGTCGTGGATGCAGGTCCGACCAGCATCCCGTAGCCGCCCGCGCCGTGGATCTCCTTGACGACCAGCTCCGGTAGATGTGCGAGCGTGTACGCGAGGTCTTCGGCCTTGCAGCACTGGTAGGTGGGCACGTTCGACAGGATCGCGTCCTCGCCGAGATAGAAACGGATCATGTCCGGCACGTACGGATAGATCGACTTGTCGTCCGCGATGCCGGTGCCGATCGCGTTCGCGAGCGTGACGTTGCCCGCCTGGTAGGCCTTCAGGAGGCCCCGCGTGCCGAGCGCCGAGTCCTCGCGGAACGCATCCGGGTCGAGGAAATCGTCGTCGATGCGGCGATAGATCACGTCGACGCGCTGCGGCCCCTGCGTGGTCCGCATGAAGACCTGCTCGTCCTCGACGAAGAGGTCGGGCCCCTCGACCAGCTCGACGCCCATCTGCTGCGCGAGGAACGCGTGCTCGAAGTAGGCCGAGTTGTACATGCCGGGCGTCATCACGACCACGGTCGGATTGGTCACGCCTTTCGGCGCCACCGCGCGCAGGCTATCGAGCAACAGGTCCGGGTAATGCGCGACCGGGGCGACACGGTTGAGCGCGAACAGGTCGGGGAAGAGCCGCATCATCATCTTGCGGTTCTCGAGCATGTACGACACGCCCGACGGCACGCGCAGGTTGTCCTCGAGCACGAAGAATTCGCCTTCGCCCGCCGCATTGCCGACGCGCACGACGTCGATGCCGGCGATGTGCGCATAGATGTCGTTGGGAACCTTGACGCCCTTCATCTCGGGCCGGTACTGCGAATTGTTCAGGATGCGATCGGCCGGCACGATGCCCGCCTTCATGATCTCCTGATCGTGATAGACGTCGTGGATGAAGCGGTTCAGCGCGGTGACGCGCTGGCGCAGGCCGGCCTGCAGCGTGCGCCAGTCGGATGCGGGAATGATGCGCGGAATGATGTCGAACGGGATCGTCCGCTCGGTACCGCTGCCGCCGTCGTCGAGGTTGCCGTAGACCGCGAACGTGATGCCGACGCGGCGGAAGATCAGCTCGCTCTCGGTCCGCTTGTCGGCGATCGCATCGTTGCCCTGGGTGTCGAGCCACGTCTTGAAGCTGGAATAGTGCGAGCGCACGACGGTCTGCGCATCGATCATCTCGTCGAAGAATTCGGTCGGCATCAGCGGACGAGGGACGAGGACATGACGGGACTGCCGACAACCACCGCGGCTTTCGCAGTCGACGGATTCAATTCGTTGATCTCCTCAAGGCAGCGTCGTCGTCGGGTGAGGTTCCCGCGCGAACGCGAATTGGTGCAACGAGTTTAGCAAGAAGCAAGCCATTGACCGCAGCACCGGTGGGGCGGTTCGGTCAGCCGATGCGTTCTATCACGATGGGCAGCATGCCATCGAACGGGTCGAAGTCTTCTCCGATGTCGAACGCCCGTTCGACCATCGTCGTCGCTCGTTCGGCATCGTCGTCGCTGCGGGCATCGACGATCGCGATCGGGTCACCTGCGCGGACCTGCCGGCCGAGCGGGATCAGCGCGTCGAGGCCGACCGAGGGGTCGATCGCATCGCTCGCCTGTGTGCGACCGCCGCCGAGCGCGACGACCGCCATCCCGAGCGCCCGGACGTCGATGGTCCGGACGATGCCGTCGCGTGGTGCATGCACCACGCGTCGGCAAGGCGCTGCTTCGAGATGGCGTTCGGCGTGTTCGAGCAGGTCGGTCGGCCCGCCGAGCGCTCCTACCATCCGCGCGAAGCATTCCGCCGCATGCCCGGTGCGCAACGCGTCGTCGAGCAGACCGCGCGCCGCGTCGCCGCTGCTCGCGAGACCGGCGGACTGCAGCATCTCGGATCCCAACGCGATCGTCACGTCGGTCAGGCGCTCGTGCTGCCGCCTGCCGGTGAGGACGTCGATCACGCAGCGCACCTCGATCGCGTTGCCCGCGCACGGTGCGAGCGGCTGGTCCATCGCGGTCAGGAGCGCCGACGTCGCGAGTCCCGCGCCGCGTCCGACCTGCGCGATGCTGGCCGCGAGTTCACGCGCCTTGTCCAGGGTCGGCATGAACGCACCCGACCCGACCTTCACGTCCATCACCAGCGCATCGAGGCCGGCCGCGAGCTTCTTGCTGAGGATCGACGCGGTGATCAGCGCGATCGACTCGACGGTCGCCGTCACGTCGCGCGTCGCGTAGATGCGCGCGTCGGCCGGCACGAGGTCGCCGCCCTGCCCGACGATCGCGCAGCCGACCTCGCGCACGACCTGCTGGAAGCGCGCGCTCGACGGCGCGATGTCGTAACCCGGGATCGACGCGAGCTTGTCGAGCGTGCCGCCGGTATGACCGAGGCCGCGACCCGAGATCATCGGCACCGCCGCTCCGCAGGCGGCCACGAGCGGCGCGAGGATCAGCGACACCGTATCGCCGACGCCGCCGGTCGAATGCTTGTCGACGATCGGCCGGTCGAGGGCGACGCCGCGCCAGTCGAGCACGCGG
>CAXTPX010000623.1:0-2728 GCA_964246005.1 uncultured Burkholderiaceae bacterium
GTCAAGGGTGTCTTCACGACGCAGGTGCGAGCGTTCGACGAGGTCGCGCTGCGGATGCCGATCGCGACGGCACGCCGTCTCCTCCGGGTCACCGGCGCACACGTCTGGGTGGTCGCGCTCGACGATGTCGAGGCGGTCGACGCGACGGCCGCCCTGCTCAGGACGTCGCTGGATCCGAAGCGGTTCGAAGTCTTCCGCTGGCTCGATCTCTCGGATTTCTTCACGAAGACCGTCACGTTCCTGTCCGGGCAGCTCGGCGTCATGCGCGTGCTGATCGCCGTCATCATCGTGCTCGGCGTGTCGAACATGCTGATCATGAACGTGCTCGAACGCACCGGTGAGATCGGCACCCTGATGGCGCTCGGACTGCGTCGTCGCCAGGTCGTCGCGCTGTTCATGACGGAGAGCTTCTATCTCGGTGTGATCGGCGCGATGGTCGGCCTGCTCCTGGCGCTGGTCTCCGGGCGCATCATCTCCGCGATCGGCGTGCCGATGCCGCCACCTCCGGGCCGCACGGTCGGTTATCTCGGCGCGATCCGGCTGACCGTCCCGATCCTCGCGTCGGCGGTCGCCCTGTCGATCGGCACGACGCTGCTCGCGGGGCTGTATCCGGCGCGCAAGGCGTCGCGGCTGATCATCGTCGACGCGCTCCGCTACAACCGGTGAAGCCGATCCGCGAAGGAGGCTGGTCGGCCCGAGTCGTTGCGCTACTGCCCGATGTCGTGACATTGCGGCTCGCGCTCCGCAACGTCTTCCGGCAGAAGGCGCGCACCGCGCTGACGCTGCTGATCATCGGCGTCGGGGTTGCGGGGCTGATCCTCAGTGGCGGCTTCGTCGGTTACTCGCTCGAGACGCTGCGCGAGTCGACGATCCACGCACAGCTCGGCCATCTCCAGGTCTATCGGGCCGGCTACTACGCCGAAGGCAAGCGGAGTCCGTACAAGTACCTGATCGAACGTCCCGACGATCTGATGGCGCAGATCAAGGAGCGGCCCGAGGTCTTCGATGCGATGGAACGGCTGAGCTTCGCGGGCATCCTCAACAACGGCAAGAGCGACCTCGCGATCCTCGGCGAGGGAATCGAGTCGGACAAGGAGGCGCACCTCGGCACGCAGATCAAGCTCGTCGAAGGGCGTGCCCTGGAAGCGAAGGATTCGTTCGGGATCATGATCGGCGAGGGGGTGGCGAGCGCCGCCGGCCTGAAGCCGGGGGACGTCGTCACCCTGCTGCTGAACACGCAGGAAGGCGCGCTCAACAATCTCGAGTTCACCGTCGTCGGCGTCTTCCAGACGACGTCCAAGGACTACGACGCGCGAGCCGTGCGGATCTCGCTCGCCGACGCTCAGGCGCTGCTCGCATCGAAAGCGGTCAACTCGATCGTCGTCGAGCTGAAGCAGACCGCGCAGACCGACGCTGTCCTGGCCGCGTTGCGAACGAAGCTCGACCCGGCGACCTTCGAGATCAAGTCGTGGCTCGACCTCGCGGACTTCTACGACAAGACGTCGGCGCTGTTCAAGCGGCAGTTCGCGATCCTGCAGGCGATCATCCTGCTGTCAGTCCTCCTCGGCGTCGCG
Source organism: uncultured Burkholderiaceae bacterium (assembly GCA_964246005.1). GTDB lineage: Bacteria > Pseudomonadota > Gammaproteobacteria > Burkholderiales > Burkholderiaceae_D > CAHJXF01. The sequence goes on from CAXTPX010000623.1 coordinate 1,575, forward strand.
AACAGCGTCAGCATGACGATCTTCGAGCGGACGGGCGAGTTCGGCACGTTGATGGCCGTCGGCACGCGGCGCCGTCCGCTCTTCACGCTGGTGATCATCGAGAACGTCATCGTGGGCCTGCTGGGAAGCCTGCTCGGGATCGTGATCGGCGTGCTGGTCGCACTCCTGATCAACGCGCTGCAGATCACGATGCCCCCGCCGCCGAATTCCAACAGCAGCTATTTCGCGGGCATCCACATCGACGGCGCGATCGTCCTGACCGCGTTCCTCATCGGCAGCATCGCGACGCCGATGATGGCGTTGCTGCCCGCGCGCCGCATCTCGCGCGTGGCCGTGGTCGACGCGTTGCGGATGAATTGATGCGGACTGACCGCCTCAGCCGCCGAGCTTCTTCAGGTAGTCCTTCGTGAACATCTTGTCCGGCAGGTCCTTCATGCGCATGTTGCTGTACTCGAGGATCGACTGTTCGCCGGCCTTGAGCGCGTCTTCCATCACGAGCTTCGTGGGACGCATCTCGCCCGCCATCTTCTGGTAGTTCTGGTAGTAGCAGGTCTTCAGCAACCGGTTGGACAGGCTGTAGAACTCCGCCTTGAACGGCCGCGAATCCGACTTGCGGACCCAGTACATCACGCGATGGTAGGTGACGCCGCGATCGACGGCTTCGAGTTCGAGCACGTTGAACTGCTCCGTGTCGATGGCGTCGGTCCTGACGAACTTCGCGTTGTAGTCCCCCGCGAAGTTGGCTCGCGCGAGGTCGCCGTTGGCGACCTCTCCGGTCAGGCGTTGGCTCAACGACAGCCGCACGGGCTGCGAGATGTCGGGCAGGAAGATCCACAGGTCACGATTCTTCATCAGGAGGATCTGACCGTTGTCGGCGGCGGGCTCCGTGGTGATGACGATGGTGTTCTCGTTGCCCTTCGACAGGATGCGGTACTTGCGGCTTTCCTTGTCGGCGCCGGGTGCGACGGACGCGATGCTGACGTCGACCTGGAATCCTTCGCGCGGAAAGCGGATGAGGTCCGAAGCCTCGACCACGGCCTGCGCGTCGGGCGCGTCCGCGGCCGTCGCGGGCATGTCGCCGAGCAACAGCAACAGGGCCGAAAGCAGAAGGAGCCGCTTGGATGCCGACGTGTTCGATTTCATGGACGTCCACC